>VXTH01000195.1:3759-6656 GCA_009837565.1 Chloroflexota bacterium
GTGGGCTCGTAGTTGTGTATAAGTTACCGGCTTTGGCGACTGCTCCTGGGTATTATTGTGTCTCCCCCCGCTGCGCGGGGGGAGAAATAAGATGACGCTGGAGCAGTCGCCTCAGCCGAAGGAGAGTGACTGATCGTTAGACCTCGTCGCTCCACAGCCAGCGGCTCTGCCACTTGCCTTCGCCGTTGAACAACGTCTCTTCGGCGTTCTGAATGGCGTTGCGCACACCGGTGAAGTTGACGCCGTACAGCATCGTGTAGAAGTGGCCTTCGCCAACGATGATGTCGTTGATTCGGGCGTAGTACGCTCGCCGCTCTTCGACATCGAAGGTCGCCCGTGCGTCTGCCACAAGCTGATCGAGTTCCGGGTGAATCGGACTGGCCGTGTCCTGGGCGGCGGTCGGGTTGTAGACGCCCGACTCGGTGTAGGCCAGCGACGCGATCCAGTCGGGCTCCGGGTAGCGGCTCCAGCCGGTCAAGGTCATGTGGTACTCGCCGTTCTCGAAGAAGGCGGGAATGAACTGGACCAGCTCCAGCGGTTCAAAGACCACGTCAATGCCGAGCACTTCCTTGATCTGCTGGACGTAGGTCTGGCAGGCGTCGATCTTGACCTGGTTGACGTAAGTCGTCAGCGAGAGTCCGCCCGCGGCGTTCAGCGCCTCGACATCGACACCGGACATGGCGAGCAGTTCCTTGGCCCGCTCGCGCCGCGCGGCGATGTCCGGGTAGGCGACCTGCGGGTTGCCCGGCACCTCGCTGTAGGCCAGCGTGCCGTTCGGCCACTGGCCGCCCAGCGCCTGAATCATCAGGTTGTTGTGCACGGCCTGGTTGACGGCCTCGGGGTGCACCGCATGCATGATCGCCAGCCGCAGGTTCATGTCCTCAAGCGGCGACTTCTTCGAGTTGAAGACCAGAATTTCCGAGACGAAGGCGCCCTGCATTTCGACGATGCGCCAGTCGGGATGCTCTTCCACCTGCGGGTTGAATTGCGGCTCGGGAATGAACATCGTGTCGAGGTCGCCGGACAGACCCGTCGCGATCAGCGTCGAGTTCTCAGTGATGATGTCGTACCGCATCTCCTCGAAGTACGGCACCTGACTGCCCGTCGCCGAGCCCGGCTCGGGACCCCGCATCCAGTGATTCGGATTGCGCTTGCCCAGCACGTGCGATTGGTCGACCCACTCGACGAAGCTGTACGGGCCCGTGCCCACCGGATTGAGACCGTACTCGTCACCCAACTCGTCCGCCGTGGGCACATGGATCATCGCGCCGGCGCGGTCACCCAGGAGGTGCATGACGGCGGCCGACGGCTCGGACAGGAGGTAGGTGGCGGTCGTGGCGTCGGGCGTCTCGACCGTGTGCACCACCTCGAAGTTGGCCTTTGGCGTTGAGGCCGGGTGTGAGGTCACTCGCTCGAGGTTGAGCCGCACGTCCTCGGAGCTGAATGGCTCCCCGTTGTGGTAGCTCACGCCGTCGCGCAGCGAGAAGATGATCGTCGTGTTGTCCGGGAACTCCCAGGACTCGGCCAACGAGATGTCGCCGCGCTGGTTGTTCTCCGTGTCGTGCATGACCAGGTAGTCATGGAACGGCTGGAAGAAGTAGGCGTCGGTTCCCGACGTCCCGGTGTGCGGGTCGAGTGAAGTGGTGTTCAGATGAACGCCCGCGTTCCACTGCTGGGCGATCCCGGGGCCTGCGTCGGCCTGAGCGACCGCAGCCTGCTGCTGTTGCTCTTGCTGCTCGGCCGGAGCTGCCTGTTGCTCCTGTTGTTGAGCTTGCTGCTGGGCCGCAGCCTGCTGCTGTTCCTGTTGCTGCTGAACCTGGGCGGCCGCCGGCTGCGCGTCGTCGTCATCGTCGCCACAGCCAACCAGCGCCAGACCGGCTGCGCCGACCCCGGCGCGGGCCGAGGCTCGCAAGAGCGAACGTCTCGACATCTTGTTGCGCCGCATGCGCTGCCAGTAGTTGCGGGTACTCATGGACCTGTTCCTTTCCGTCGGCGCGCCTGACGGCCGGGAATCGGCCCGGCCGACCATCGCTCTGAACGCGCCCACATGCTCGCTGCAGGCTATCACGACCACTCGACCCTGAAGCAGGACCCTGGTCCGGCCGCGACTCGTTCGGCGACTATCTGGTGGGCAGCGAAAACTGCAGCGAACCGTCACCGATCACATGAAGGGAGGCCGCCAGTTCGACCGGTCCCGCGCTGGTCTGAAACTCGGCCGTCGTGTGCTGGTTCGTCAGTTCGCCGTCGCTCCCGACCAGCGTGAGCACCGTGGAGTAGTACTCAATCGATGTGATGGTGACGCTCTCGGCGAGCAACTCGGCCATGTCGGCCTTAAGGATTCCGGCGACCTGCGCGAACAGATCGTCGTCGGCAGTCAGTGGGCCGCTTTCGATCACCAGCTCATAGACCGTCGGCCCGCCGCCGCCGGTCGTCCGGGTCACCCAGGAAATGTCCAGCAGGAGTTTCAGCGGCTCGAGATTGAACCGATCCGGCCGGCGAAGAAACTCGTCAACGGTCGCTTCGCTGAACCCCAGCAGGGATGGGCTCGAGGGCGTCCAGATCGGTTGGCCATCCTCTTCGACGTCGCTTGTCCAGATGCCATCGCGGTTCCAGAGCAGGCGGAAGGTGCTCGCGCCGTCGATGTTGACCGTCGTTTCGAAGGCGCCGACGACGCGCGAGCTGCGCACGATCGTAGATGCCAGGCGCGCTTCGCCGTCGATCGCCGCCTGAGCCACAAACTGGACATGCAGGTCATCGGCGCTGTCCACCCAGCTGGCGGCCAGATCCAGCAGCTGCTCCGGCGACAGCAGTTCCGGCGGTTCGTCCCCGCTGGAGTAGTCTTCCGAGCCTGAATCATCGTCGAAGTCGCCCAGCGGCTCGAGGAACGAACCATCGAT
>VXTH01000140.1:0-6629 GCA_009837565.1 Chloroflexota bacterium
GACTCGGCGTCGGGCTGGTCGACGCGTCGAGAGCCGCGGATCTGCTGGAGGGCGCTGTAGAGTCGCTCGGCGGTGATGCCGTGCGCGCGGATGATCTGGGCGGCGGGGCCGCCGGAGTCTCCGGTCAGGGCGATGAGCAGATGCTCGACGCCGACGTACTCGTCGTTGAGGCGCTCGGCCTCGACGTTGGCTCGTTCGAGCAGTTGCACGACTCTGGGTGTGACGGTGAGCTGGACCACGTCGTAGCTGAGCTTGGGTGCGGCGTCGATCGCGGTGTCAGCGTCGGCGCGGAGGCGGGCGCGGTCGACGTTGAGGGCGTTGAGCAGGTCGTTGGCCAAGCTGCTCTCTGGGCCGTCCTGGACTGTGGCGATGCTGGCCAGCAGGTGCTCGACGTCCCACTGGGCGTGGCGCTTCTCGCGGACAAGTTGCTGGGAGGCTTCGAGCAGTTGCTGGGCCTGGATGGTGAATCGGTCTCGGCGCATCATCGTCGTCGCTCCGTTCGCGGGCCGTCGGGTTGGACGGCGGGGAGTTGTTGGTCGCGGACTCGTTGGAGTTCGCGCTTGAGTTGTCGGTTCTCGATCTTGAGTTCGTCGATCTGCTGTCGCATGCGGACGATGATGTCGGCGCCGGCGAGGTTGACGCCGAGTTCGTCGATCAGGCGGCGGATCAGGAGCAGGCGCTCGATGTCGTTCTGGCTGTAGAGGCGTTGCCGGCCCGCGGTCCGCGCGGGGATGAGCAGACCTTCGCGTTCGTAGGTGCGGAGGGTTTGCTGGTGGACGCCGACGAGCTGGGCGGCGATGCGAATGGTGTAGACGGGCTGGTCGGTCATTGGTCGAGGTCTTCGAGGTCACGGAGTTGTTGGAAGAGGTCGGTCTGCTCGGGTGTGAGCTGGTCGGGCAGTCTGAGCGAGACCTCGGCGAGGATGTCGCCGCGTCCGTCTCGCTTGAAGCGGGGCATGCCCTGTCCGCCGAGCCGGAGGATGCGGCCGTTCTGGGTGCCCGGCGGGATCGTGAGGGCCAGGCCGCCGCTGCCGCTGAGCGAGCGAACAACGGCCTCGCCGCCGAGCGCGGCGATGGTGACGGGGACATCGACGAAGACGTGGACGTCGTCGCCGCGGCGTTCGAAGACGGGATCCTCGTCGACGTGGACGATCAGGTAGAGGTCGCCGGATTGTCCCTGGGCGGGGTAAGGAGAGTCTTCGCCCTTGCCGGAGATCTTGATCCGAGAGCCGTTGTCGACGCCCGGGGGAATGGTGACCTCGAGGCGGGATCCGCCGGGGCGCTGGACGGTTCGCGTGGTGCCGCGGAAGGCTTCGCGCAGGGAGACGGTCAGGTTGTGCTCGATGTCGCGGCCTCTAGTCGGCGCCTGGGGGGCTCGTTGGCCGCCGCGGCCTCCGAAGAGATTGCCGAACAGGTCGCCGAGGTCGGCGGCATCTCCGAACTGCTCGCCGAAGTCGAACTGGATATTGCCCCGATTGCCATGTTGGCCGCCGAAGGGCTGTCCGCCGCCGAACCCGCCGAAGCCGCCAAACCCGCCCCGCTGTCGCTGCATCTCCTCGAGCTGCTCGGCGTGTTCCCACTGGTCGCCCCACCTGTTGTATGCGGCGCGCTTGTCCGCGTCGCCGAGCACGTCGTGGGCGGCGTTGACTTCCTTGAAGCGGGCTTCGGCGTCGCGGTCGCCGCCGGTGACGTCGGGGTGATATTGGCGGGCCAGTTTGCGATATGCTGAACTAATGTCCTTATCTGAGGCGTCTCGGGGCACGCCGAGGATTTGGTAGAAGTCCTGAGCCATAGCGGATTTTTCCCGTCTACCGCTGATGGTATCATTGCTGATGCTATGTGGATTGGGATAGTTGAGTGGTACACAGTCATGTTTATTGACTTGTTACCGTCACCTGCATAGGGTGGCCGTACAGCCGCCGGAAGAGACTCCCGGCGGAGGAAAGGAAATCAGCAATGACTCATCTCGTCACTCGAACCCCCTTCGTACCCTTCGCGCGTCGCCGGGGTGCAAGCGCCGGGAGGATGCCGGTCAACGTCTATGAGACTGAGACGGGGATCGCGATCGACGCGACGCTGCCAGGATTCGACAAGGACGACATCGAAGTCACCGTCGAGTCGGGACGGCTGAGGATCAGGGCCGAGCACAACACGGAGTCCTGCGAGGACTCGGGCCACGACCACACGGATCGCCGCTACCGCTATCGCGAGGTCTTCCGCCGCACGGCAGAGCGCAGCTTCGAGATCGGCGACCGCTTCGACGCGGGCGCGATCCAGGCCGAGCTGGACAAGGGCGTGCTGCACCTGGAGCTGCCGCGTTCGGAAGCTGACCAGGCGCAGCGGATCGAGATCAACGGCAACTGAGCGACCAGGTTGCCCCCCTCTGCCTTTGGCATCTCCCCCCGCGGAGCGGGGGGAGAGAAGAAGAAGCGTCTCTCCTCCTTCAAGCGGGGGGAGAGCGAGCAGCGGCTCCACCGGTTGGTGGAGCCGCCGTGGTTTAACCTGATCGCATGGTGCAACGGATGTTGGCTCTGGTGCCGGATGAGCAGGCGCGCGCGCAGATCGACCTGTTGAGAGCGCTGTACGACCGAGAGCAGGTCGACGCGACGCCTCCGCACATTCCGCTGACCGACCAGTTCGACGATCACTACGGGCTTGAGGATCTGCAGCAAATGCTGGAGATCATCCTCGGTCTGTTTCATCCATTCATGCTCGAATTGGGGGCGCCTGAGTCGTGGTACGACGACGGCGAGCACTTGCTGCAGATGGTCGCCGAGCAGGGCGCGGAGGACGCGCAGCGGATCTCGTCGATTGTCTACCGCGACCTCTATCCGGAGCAGACGCCGAACGCGCTGATTCGCTCGCGCTCGCCGATGGAGCGGACGGCGCTGACGGTGGGCCGCTTCCGGCGCGAGGCCGAGGCAGTCAGCGCGGCCGAATCGCTGTCGGCGCAGCGCTACTTCCTGGTGGTGACTCACGTGGGGGTGTTTGACGTGATGGAGCAGTCGGAGGGACCGTTGGGCTGGTCGCTGCGGCGGTCGCTGCCGCTCGGTTCGATGATGGCAGACGTCTAGGCGGGCAGGGATCCTTCTCTATTCCGTTGGAGTACTCTGGGCGTGCTGACCCCCCGATCACGCCGGGGGCAGGCGTCAGCGCGGGAGGTGCGCGATGCCGGTTGTGACAGTTTCGAGCCAGTACGGCGCGGGAGCGCGCGATGTCGCGCGGCGTCTGAGCCGCGAACTTGGTCTTGAGTACATCGACCAGACGGTGCTGGTTGACGCCTCGCGGCAACTGGGCCGGACGGTGTCGGAGGTGGCCGAGAAGGACGAGCGGACGGACTCCCTGCGAGCCCGCCTGGGTCACTTCCTGCAGCGGGCGCTCGAGCGCTCGGCGGCGGGCGGAGCGATCGATCCGATGCTGGGGTCCGGCAACCTGGAGCTGATGCTCTCGCAGAGTTACCAGGAGCTGTCGGACAGTGGGTCCGGCGTGGTAGACGACCGGGCGATCCTGGCAACGACCTCGCAGATCATGGAGTCGATTGCCCAACGCGGCAATGTGGTGATCATCGGACGCGGCAGCCAGATGGTGTTGCGGGAGATGCCGGACGCGACGCACATTCAGCTGGTCGCGGAACCGGCAGTTGCGCTGGCCCGTGTGCAGGAGTGGGAAGGCGTGGACGAGATTCAGGCCGCGCGTTCGATCGAAGAGTTCAACAAGGGCCGGGCGGCGTTCCATGAGAAGTTCTGGAAGGTCGATGTGTGGTCGCCGCTGCTGTACGACGTGGTGATCAATACGACGCACCTGACCTACGTGCAGGCCGCGCAATTGATTGCCGATGTGGTGGAGAAGAAGGCGGCGGCGGCGGTCTGAGGGGGAGCGAGGACTAGGTGACGAGAGTGCGGAGGATGTCTTCGGCGGCGAGGAGGCGTGGGGCCATTCCGTAGGGGCCGTGGATCTGGAGGCCTTCGGCGTCGAGCGACTCTCTGGGGCCGATGGCTTCAAGGTAGCTGGCCATGACGGGATGCTCCTGGCCGACGGCGTCGGCCAGCAGTTCTTCGGTGGAGTCGCGCCAGCGCATGAAGTCTTCGGTGGTGGGACCGATTGCCCGGATGTAGCGGGATCGTTCGAGCAGGGCTTCGATCTGTTCGTTGAGGTTCATGGCGGGAAGTGTATCGCAGGTCGGTCAGCGGACCGGTCAGCGGACTGGCCAGCGCTCTTCCAGTTGTCCGCGGCGATCATCCCAACGGAGCATGAGGCCGGCGGGCCAGCGTGCGTCGAATCGGCTCCAGGATGAGCGGTCTAACCGTTGCGGCTGTTCGGGGGTTGGCATGCCCATGAGCACGCCGTCTTCGCGCGGATTCGCGTAGAGATTGGGGCGGATCGCCTCTTCGGTGAAGCCGCGGCTGCGGTAGAGCGAGCGCGCGACCGCGTTGGATTCGCGCACTTCAAGCTGGATGAGCTGGCACCCCAGTCGCTGCGCGAGCCGGATGACGCAACCGAGCAGCAGCGCGCCAAATCCGTGTCCCTGCAGGTCGGGATCGACGGCGAAGGTGCAGAGGTGCAGTTGGTCGACTACGTGCCAGGTTCCGAAGTAGCCCATGATCCGGTGTTGGGCGTCGGCGAGCACGTAGAAGATGCTGATCGGCGACTGGGTCAGTTCACCTTCGAAGTAGCGGCGGCTCCAGCCGGATTCGCCAAACGCGCGGCCGTCGAGGTTGGCGACGTCGTCGAGGTCGTTGAGGGTCATCGGTCGGAGGAGCAGTCGCGGGGTCATGCTGGTCCACCTGCCGGTCCGCTTGCTGGGCCGCTTGCTGGGCCGGGGTTGGTTGAGTCAGAGTAGGACCGTGCAATGCGGACAACTGTGCGCCGGGGGAGGCGAGACTATACTGCGGTCGAGTTATGAGTGAGTTCCAGCGGCGCGCCGACGCCAGGGCGATGCAGACCATCCGCCCGGTCGGGAGCCGAAATTGACCAGCCTGAGCAGCCACGTCGAGCCGCAGCGCCGGTATCAGTTGCCGATCTCGATCCTGATCCTGGGTCGGGTGCTGCGGTTCGCGCTGCCCTACTGGAAGGGTTTGACGGTCACGGCCGTCGCGATCCTGGCGGCGGCCGGGTTTGCGATCGCGACGCCGGTGCTGCTGCGCTGGGCGATCGATATCGCGATTTCGACGAACATCGTGAACGGCGAGACGGTGATCGAGATCACCGGCTGGTTGGTCCTCGTCGCCGGTCTGGCGCTGGTTGGCGCGGCGGTGTTGCGCGGCACTTCGATGTTCGTGCAGCGATACCTGGCGGAGTGGGTTGGTCAGACGGTCGCTTACGACCTGCGCAACGCGATCTACCAGCGTCTGCAGACGCTGTCGTTCCGCTACCACGACGGAGCCGAGACCGGTCAGATTATGGTCCGCGCGACGCAGGACGTCGAAGTGGTGCGGATGTTCATCAACTTCGGCGGCGTGCAACTGACGTTCACCCTGGTGCTGGGCGTGGGCACGCTGGTGATCATGCTGTTGATCAACTGGCCGCTGGCGCTGATGGTCTGGGGGATCATGATCCTGATCGCGGCGCGCTCGGCGTTTGTTGCGCGGCGCCTGCGTCCGATCTGGAACGACGTGCAGGAATCGCAGGCGCAGCTGGGGACAGTGCTGCAGGAGGCGTTGTCGGGAATTCGCGTGGTCAAGGCGTTCGGCCGCTCGGAGTTCGAGGGGCAGAAGTTCGGTCGGGCGGCGGGCTGGCTGCAGCAGCGCTCGTACGACGCCTCGATGGTGCAGGCGGTGAACATGCCGCTGATGACGATGCTGGGCGCGGCGGCGATCGTGTTGACGATCTGGTACGGCGGCCGCGAGGTGGTGAACGGCAACTTCACGGTTGGTGAACTGACGATGTTCCTGATGTTCCTGACGGTGCTGCAGATGCCGATTCGGGGTCTGGGCTGGATGGTGATGATGGTGCCGCGGGCGGCGACCGCGGGGATGCGGATTTTCGAGATCCTGGACCAGGAATCGGAAGTGCAGGACAACCCGGCAGCGGTGGCGCCGGAGCGTCCGCAGGGGCATATCAAGTTCGACCAGGTCGGGTTTGCCTACGATCCGCGTTCGCCGGTGTTGGGCAACATTGACTTTGAAGCGAAGCCGGGCGAGTTGATCGCGCTGTTGGGTCTGACCGGCAGCGGCAAGACGACGGTGGTCAACCTGATTCCGCGCTTCTACGACGTCAGCACAGGCCAGGTCACGTTCGATGATCAGGACGTGCGCGACTGGCCGCTGGAGGCATTGCGCCAGCAGGTCGCGATTGTCCAGCAGGAGGTCTTCCTGTTCGCGGCGACGTTGAAGGAGAACATCGCCTACGGTCGGCCTGACGCGACCGATGAGGAGATCGAGGCGGCCGCGAAGCTGGCCCGGATCCACCACTTCATCAATCGACTGCCGGAGCAGTACGACACCTGGGTGGGCGAGCGCGGGGCAAACTTCTCGGGCGGGCAGAAGCAGCGGATTGCGATTGCGCGTGCGCTGCTGATGGACCCGCGGGTGCTGATTTTCGACGATTCGACGTCGTCGGTGGATGCGGCGACGGAATTCGAGAATCAACATGCGATGGAGGCGCTGATGCGGGGCCGGAACACGTTTGTGA
>VXTH01000245.1:0-647 GCA_009837565.1 Chloroflexota bacterium
GGGTCCACAGGCCGGACGAGAACCACGTGTCGAGCACGTCGGGGTCCTGGACGAGATCCGCGGCATCGCACCAGGGGCACTCGGTCGGATCGGTCATCGCGACAATCGGGCGGGCGCCTTCGTCGATGGTGATCTGGCCGTCGTCCCCGGTGATGATTTCGTCGCCGTCGCAGCAGCGGCAGTACCAGGCGGGAATCCGGTGACCCCACCAGAGCTGGCGCGAGATACACCAGGGACGGATGTTGTCCATCCACTGCAGGTAGACGTTCTTGGAGCGTTCCGGAACGATGCGCACTTCGTCGTCTCGGACGACGCGCGCCGCCTCGGCGGCCATGTCATCGGTGTCAACGAACCACTGGTTCGAGACGAGCGGTTCGACGACCACGCCGGAGCGCTGTGAGTGCCCGACGTTGTGGATGTGCGTCTCCGTCTTGAGCAGGTAGCCGTCCTCCTCGAGATGCTGAGCGACCAGCGTGCGAGCCTCGTCGCGGTCCATACCCGCATACAGCCCGGCCTCGGCCGTCAGCGTGCCGTCCCAGTCGACGACACGGATCGGTTCCAGCCCATGCCGTTCGCCGATCTCGAAGTCGAGCTGATCATGCCCCGGCGTGATCTTCAGCGCACCGGTGCCGAACTCGAGGTCGACG
>VXTH01000245.1:657-6574 GCA_009837565.1 Chloroflexota bacterium
GTCGACGCCGGAATCGGCAATCAGCGGGATCAGGCGGTTGAAGCCGCGCAACGGCAATCGCACATGACGCCCAAGATGCGGCTGCCAGCGCTCGTCATCCGGGTGAACGGCGATCGCCACGTCGGCGGGAATCGTCTCGGGACGCGTCGTGGCGATCGTGACGCCGTCGTCAAGCTCGTTGCCGCGCTCGTCGACAAACGGGTAGCGGACGTGCCAGAGGTAACCCTCTTCTTCCTCGTACTCGACCTCGACATCCGAGAGCGCCGTCAGCATCTGCGGATCCCAGTTGATGATCCGCGCGCCGCGATAAATCTTGCCGTCGTTGAACAGGTCCACGAACGTCTTGCGCACCGCGTCGCGCGGGGTGGGATCGAGTGTGAAGGCCGTTCGTTCCCAGTCGCAGGACGCGCCCATCCGCCGCGCCTGCGACGTAATCCGCGGCCGGGTCACGCCGACCCAGTCCCAGACCCGCTCCTCGAAGGCCTCGCGACCCAGATCGTGCCGGGTCATCCCTTCGCGCGCGAGCTGCTGTTCAACCACGCTTTGCGTCGCGATCCCGGCGTGGTCCAGACCAGGCAGCCAGAGCGTCGGCTCGCCCAGCATCCGGTGCCAGCGAATCAGGGCATCCTCGATCGTCAGCGTGACCGCATGGCCCAGGTGCAGCACCCCGGTGACATTCGGCGGCGGCATGATCACGGTGAACGGTTCCGCGTCGCTCTCAGAGGCATCGACCGGCCGGAACCAGCCGTTGTCCTCCCAGAACGCGTAGATCGGATCTTCGACAATTGAGGCGTCATACGCCCCTGTCAGATCGCTCAGGATCGAGAGATCGAATTCAGTAGTGGTCACGGCTGAACTCCGAACGTTCAGTGGTTCCAGTGGCGGTTGGTTCTGAGTGATTGCGGGTTCGGCGCGCATGAGCCATTGGGCGCGACGAACCTAACCTACAGCGACAAGTACGCCGTCGATCACGTCCGACTCATTCGGCGGGCGCTCGGCTTCGGCGGCGCGGCGGCGCTGGCGGCGCTGTTTCGCGGCCTCCAGCTCGTAGAGCATCTCCATGCCTTGCCGCGTGTCCGAGGCGACCCGCGCAGGATCCTGACGCTCCAGCCGCCGACGGAACAGCCAATAGGTAAACGCCTGCCATTCGGAGTGTTCGATCCGCTCGGGATCGGCGTCAGAACGGTCGGCGGCGGCGCGAAACTCGCGCAACAGATCCCGTTGCCGAGCGCCGTAGATGCGACCAAACACGTCGCTATCCAATTCATCGCGGGCATGCGAGAACGACAGTCCGCTGCGCTCCTTTTGCAGCACCCGCTCCATCGCCAGGTGCAGGGCCTGCTCCACGCGGACGCCGTAGAGGAAATTCAGGTGCGCCCAGTACTTGGCGGTCCCCAGGCGATGCTGGAACTCGGCCTCGCTCAGTGGGATGGGCGGTGACTCATCCACCAGCAGCGCCTCAACCTGAGCGGGAGGCAACAAACCCGGCGGAGCCGAATCGCAGATCCGCTCGGCCAGCAGCAGCCAGTCGAACGCCTCATGTTCAATCAGGTAGACGTATTCCCGACCATTGATCGTCTCACGCGGCGACTCCCAGTCGCGAATGCAATCCAGCATCGCGTCGAACCATGGCTTGCCGGCGTGCAGCTGCGCATGAAACTGGGCCAGCAGCGCCTCGGCCCCGAACTCCATCAACTCGGCGCCGGCGACATGCTCATCGTCGACGCCGACATCAGGCGCAAATCCGGTCTCGGCCAAGCCGGCGCCATCCCGCCGATCGGCCAGGTGCGGAAAGGGAATGTCGTCTGCCTGATTGGCGGTCGTTTCTGCCATCCTCAGGCCGCCTTCCCACAACAGCGCTTGAACTTCTTGCCGCTGCCGCAGGGACACGGCGCGTTGCGACCAACCTTTTGTCCGCTCGGCGAGCTCGGCCGCGAAGCCACGGCCACACCCCCGCCCGAACCCTCCGAGCCGCCGCCCGATTCGCGCACATTGCTCACTCGCACGGACGACCCGCGAGTCGCGGGTGTGATCCCCCGGGCGCGACGCTGCGGTGGAGCCGGCGCTCCAGGCTCGTCGACCCGGATCGTGGCGTGCATCACCGACGCCGACACCTCGCGCCGCAGCGCGGCGACCAGCTGGTCGAACATGTCGAATGCTTCACGCTTGTACGTCACCAGCGGATCCTGCTGGCCGTACGCCTGCAGGCCCACGCCCTGACGCAGCCCGTCGATCTCGGTCAGGTGACGGATCCACAGCCGATCCATCGTGCGCAGCACCAGCCCGCGCAGCAGCTCCACAGACGTCCCGTCGGCCGTCTTCGCGTCGACCTTTGCCGCCAGCGTGCGCAGCTCCTGTCCGGCGTGCTCGCGCAGCGCCTCCACGCATTCGTCCAGTTCGGCGCCGTACAGCGCGTCGCGATCCAGACCAGTCAGCGGCAACACCTGCGCCGCCTCTTGCCAGAACTCGTCCGCCGTCGTCTCGTCCCAGAGTTCGTTGGCGAATCCGCCTTCAAGATCGTCAATCGTCTGCAAGAGCATGTCCTCGACGATCTCGACCAGTTCGCCTCGTGCGGTCAGCACTTTGTCGCGTTCGGCGTAGATCACCTCGCGCTGCCGATTGATCACGTCGTCGTAGTCGACCAGGTGCTTGCGGATGTCGAAGTGATAGGTCTCGACCTTCTGCTGAGCCTGCTCGAGCGCCTTGCCGACCATGCCCGACTCCAGCGGCGCGCCGTCTTCCAGGCCCGCCTTCTCCAGCATCCCCGGCAGCCAGTCGGGCGTGAAGCGCTTCATGATCCCGTCCTCGAACGAGACGTAGAAGCGCGACGATCCCGGGTCGCCCTGGCGGCCCGAACGTCCGCGCAGCTGGTTGTCGATTCGCCGCGACTCATGCCGCTCGGTGCCGATCACGGCGAGTCCACCACGCCTGGCGACGTCATCGCCCAGCTTGATGTCGGTCCCGCGGCCGGCCATGTTGGTTGCAATCGTGACCGCGCCCGGCTCACCGGCGGCGGCGATGATGTGCGCCTCCCGCTCGTGCTGCTTGGCGTTGAGCACTTCGTGCGCAATTCGTCGGCGCTTGAGCATGGACGAGAGCTGCTCCGAGGTCTCCACCGACGCGGTGCCGACCAGCACCGGTCGCCCGTCGTCGATCAGGTCGCCGATTTCTTCAATCGCCGCGTCAAACTTGGCCTGCTCCGTGCGGAAGACCAGGTCCGCCTGGTCGTCGCGGATCATGTCGCGGTGGGTCGGCACGACCAGGACATCCAGCCCGTAGATCTTGTGCAACTCCTCTGCCTCGGTCGCGGCCGTGCCGGTCATCCCGGCGAGCTTCGAATACATGCGGAAATAGTTCTGATAGGTGATTGTCGCCAGCGTCACCGTTTCGCGCTCGACCGAGACGCCTTCCTTGGCCTCGATGGCCTGGTGCAGACCCTCCGAGTAGCGCCGACCATCCATCATCCGGCCGGTGAACTCGTCGACGATTACGACCTTGCCGCCGCGCACCACGTAGTCGCGGTCGCGCTGGTACATGAAGTTCGCCTTCAGCGCCGCGTCGAGGAACCGCGTCAGCCGAGCGTTCTCGCCCTCAAACAGATTGTCGATCCCCAGATTGTCCTCAACTCTGGCGATGCCGTCCTCGGTCAACGCGATCGTGCGCGACTTCGGGTCCGGCGTGAAATGCGTCTCGGGCTGCAGCCCGCGCACGAGGTTTGCGAAGACGCGGTAGGTATCCAGCGATTCCTCTGCCTGACCGGAGATGATCAGCGGCGTCCGCGCCTCGTCAATCAGGATGTTGTCGACTTCGTCGACGATGGCGTAGGCCAGCGGGCGCTGTACCTTCTCTGCGGCGCTCATCACCATGTTGTCGCGCAGGTAGTCGAAGCCGAACTCGTTGTTGGTGCCGTAGGTGATGTCGGCGCGGTAGGCCTCCTGTCGCGGGACCGGACGCAGCATCTTCAGGTCACCGAGCTCGCGCCGACGCCGTAGCTCTTCCTCGTCCATCGACTCGGGATTCTCGATGTCGACGGTCGAATCTGCCTCCGGATCGAACATGAACGCCGCCCGATGCTGGAGCACCCCAACCGACAGACCCAGCGAGTGGTAGATCGGCGCCATCCACTGGGCGTCGCGCTTGGCCAGGTAGTCGTTGACCGTGATCAGGTGCGCGCCGTCGCCCTCGAGCGCGTTCAGATAGAGCGCCAGCGTGGCGACCAGCGTCTTGCCCTCGCCCGTGCGCATCTCAGAGATTTTGCCCTGGTGCAGCACGATCCCGCCGACGATCTGAACGTCGTAGTGCCGCATCGATACCTGTCGCTTGGCCGCCTCGCGCACAACGGCGAAGGCCTCCGGCAGGATGTCGTCCAGCGACGCCCCGTCCTCCAGCCGCTCGATGAATTCGGTCGTCTTCGCCGCCAGTTCGTCGTCGCGCAGACGCGCAAACTCCGGCTCCCACTCCGCTACGGCCGCCACAGCCCCCTGCAGCCGGTTCACCTCGCGAGCATTGGCGTCGCCCAGCAGAGTCCCGGCCCGCTGCTTGGCCCGGTCAAACAACCCCATCCATCAGTCCCCTATCACCTGGCCCACGGAGCCGGGCATACACATCCAGTGTAACGGCTTCAGGAATCCCCTCTCCCCCTGGGGATCTGTGCGCAATCCCACGTGGACCGACTCCCTCTCCCTCCGGGAGAAGCCTGCCCCGCACTTGCCTGCCCCTGGCTTGAACAGGGGATGCGGGGCTGGGGCGAGGGTCCCCAACCCCATCAGCACGGAGTCGGTTCCCCTACCGGAACAGCTCCCCGACCGAATCACCTTCATGGATCCGCCGAATCGCCTCGCCCAGCAGCGGCGCGATCGACACGATCTCCAGCCCGCAGCCGTCGCCGTTGGACTTTGGCGGGAGCGTGTCAGTCACCGCCACCTTGCTGAATGGGCTGGCGTCGAGGCGTTCGAGCGCGGGGTCCGACAGCACCCCGTGCGTCGCCGCCCCGAAAATCTGCTGCGCGCCCTCGTGGCGCAGCAGCTCCGCCACGTGCACCAGCGTGCCCGCCGTGTCGATCTCGTCGTCGATGATCAGCACGTCGCGACCGGCGACCTCGCCGATCAGTTGCATCACTTCGGACTGGTCCTCATTGCCGCTGCGGCGCTTCTCCGTGATCGCCAGTGGCATGTGCAAGCGGTCGGCCGCGGCGCGCGCGCGCTTGGCCGAGCCCAGGTCGGGCGCGACCACGACGCCGTTGAACTCCTGCTCGGCGAAGTGGTCGATCAGCAGCATCTGACCGGTCAGCTCGTCTGTCGGGATGTGGAAGAAACCCTGGATCTGCCCGGCGTGCAGGTCCATCGTCAGCATCCGGTCGGCGCCGGCGGTCTGAATCAGGTCCGCGAACAGCCGCGCCGTGATCGGCACCCGGGGTTGGTCCTTCTTGTCCGATCGGCCGTAGGCGAAATAGGGCACGACCGCCGTGATCCGCCCCGCCGACGCGCGGCGCGCCGCGTCGATCATGATCAGCAGTTCGACCAGGTGATGGTTGACCGGTTTGGCCCCCGGCTGAATCAGGAAGACGTCGCGCTCGCGAATGTTCTCGAGGAACTGGACGAAGGTGTTGCCGTTGGCGAAGTCGAAGACGTTGGCGCAACCCAGCTCGACATCGAGCGCCGAGCAGACGTCGCGCGCGAGCTGCGGATGCGCATTGCCCGTGAAGACCACCGGATCGCCCACATACCGACTCATCGCAACGCACCCCCCGCCGAACGCGCAGCCTTGCTCACGCCGTCAAGTTATCCCACACCTCGAACACACACAGGTCTCGACGCCGGTTGTCAAGGCTATGCACCATAACTCGGTGGACACACCCCTTCCCTTCGAACCCCTCTCCCTGCCGGCCCCCTCTCCCTGAGGGAGAGGGTTGGGGTGA
>VXTH01000137.1:0-2137 GCA_009837565.1 Chloroflexota bacterium
GGGATGATCGAGCCATAGGTCGCGGCCTGCGCCATCTGACCGGCGTCTTCAACGCGGCCCGTGATACACGCGATCAACAGCGCCGGGCAACGGTGCATTTCGCTCGCAAGGTAGGTGGCCGATCTCGTCACACCCGGTTCCGCTGCTGATCGCGAGTCGCCTTCCGGCCAGCGCGGACCCTCATCGGCTCGAGCCTGGGTGAGTTGCTCAAAGCTGTCGCGGTAGATCTTCGCGATTCCGGCAATCTTGTCCGGATCGGTGACGGCCATCCACTGCCACTGCTGCGAGTTCGACGCGGTCGGCGCCTGCAGCGCGATCTCCAGGCATTCCCGGATCACTTCCGGATCGATCGGCCGCTCGAAATCGAGTCGCAATCGGACGGAGCGTGTTGTTGTGAGGATGTAGTCGGATTCATAGCGACTCATGGAGATCGTCCTTTCTGGAGTGCTGCATACTGCTCAGGATCTGAGCTGGCTGGTCCGCTGAATCTGTATTCGGTCAGGCAATCCCTTGCCGTAGCGTCGGGCCAACCCCGCCATCACGTTGCCCGGTCCCAGAGTGAGAAAGCGTCTGACGCCTGCTCCATAGAGCGTCCGGAGGACCGATTGCCACTCCACCGGGCGGACGTACTGGGATCGGAGCTCGTCCCGTAGCTGCTCGGGCGACTCAATGGTCTGCCCCATGTGGTTGCCAACGATCGGCGTGAAGTCCTCGGCAATCTCCAGCGTGTCGATGAATCGGCGGTTGAGAGCGTCGGATTGCTCGAATGAGGATGTGTGAAAGGCGCCCGCGACACGCAGTTCGACGGGCTGGCCGCCATGCTCGGGAGCAACCCGGATTGCGCGGGCCAGCGATTCGTGCGTGCCGCCGATCACGGTTTGGTCCGGAGCGTTGTGATTGGCCAGCGACGCGCCGGATTGGGCCGCGATCGCCTCGGCCGTCGCGCGCCCGGCCCCAACCAGGGCCAACAGGCCACCGGGACGCTCCAGGCAGTCCTGATCCATGGTTGTCCCGCACTGCCAGGCAAAGCGCAATGCCGACTCGAGGCTGATGGCGCCGGAGAGCGCCATGGCCGAATTGATGCCGCTGGAGTGTCCGGTCACGTAGCTGAGCGGGCCGACCCCGGGCGCGACCGCGGCATGTTCGGCGACCGCCCAGGCAACCAGGAAGGGTTGTAACAGCGAAGGACGGCGCAGCCTTGCTTCATCGGCCTGTTCGGCGCTCAGCCCAAGCCGCCAGAGATCGCAATCCGCGATTTCGGAAGCGAGTCGAAAGGCCTGCTGGCCCTCCGCTGGGAGTTGGTCGAACGATTCGGCGAGATCGGTCACGCCGCCGGCGCGCTGCGCGCCCTGTCCCGGACAAATCAGGACGGTCGAGAGATTCTGATTCACTGATTCAGCGTACGGTCGATCGGCAACAGGATTCCCACGGGATCGTCCGACCGAGCTCGGCGATCGAGGCCGCGGAGCGTGCCTGAGTCAGACCTACTTGTGGTGATCCGGTCCCATGTCGGTGAGCTCGATGATGTTGCCGTCCGGATCCTTGCAGAATGCCGCCCAGATGCCGTCGTTATCGCGCTGGTTCGGCTCGACCATCACGTTGACGCCGTCCGCGCGAAGTCGTTCGACCTCGGAATGGAAATCGTCGGTGGGGATGTACAGAGCGAAGTGCGGCCCAATGCCCTCGACGGACTGGTCCATTTCGCGCTGCATCAGATGCAACTGCAGCGACCCAACCTCGTACCAGGCGCCGGGAAATCCGAAGTCTGGCCGATCGATCTCTCCAAGTCCGAGCTGTTCTCCGTAGAAGTGCTTTGACTCTTCGACATCGGCGACGCAGATTGCGACGTGGCTGTATCCGGCAACGGCTGGCATGTTGGCCCCTTGGTTGTCCCGGAATCCCTTGTACCGGGCTGTTCCTTGTAATTTGAGTGCGATGATACAGATCATGGACGCCACTGGCAGGCTGCGGTGACGTCGGCGGAGAGAGGGCGGGGCTGATGTCGGAACTTCGATGGGAACCGCCGGCCGGCGGTTCTGGAGACGAATCGGGTCGTCGTGCGGTGACGCCTGAGCGATGGAACGACTCCGGCGGTCCCAGCCGCTGGTCGATCACGCTGCTGGTCTTTGTGATGATC
>VXTH01000137.1:2147-6560 GCA_009837565.1 Chloroflexota bacterium
GCGCGGCGTTCGCGCTCGGCATCGGCGTGATGCGGGTGATCGACGCCAGCGACGACTATGGACGGGTCCTCCGCAGCAGCGGCCGCGACGGCGCCGCTCCGGCAGCGGTCCCGGCTGCCGTTCAGCCCTCGGATGACGATGCGCAGGAAGCTACGGCTGACACACCGGGCCGAGCCTCACGGTTCGCGATCCTGGACGAGATCGTCGAGGTACTGGACAAGGACTTCGTCGATCCATCGAAGTTCAATTCGCTCGACACTCGTGAGGCGGCGATCAATGGCATCATCGACGCGCTCGATGATCCGCACACGGTGTTCATCGACGCCGAGCGGTATCGCATGGCCAGCGAGGATATCGGCGGTTCGTTCGAGGGCATCGGGGCCACTGTCAACCAGGTGGATGGGGCGATCGTGATCGTTCGTCCGTTCCGCAACTCCCCGGCGATGCAGTCAGGAATCCGCCCTGGCGATGTGATTCTCGAAGTCGATGGCGAATCAACCGAGGGCTGGAGCCTCGAACAGGCCGTTGCCGTGATTCGCGGACCGAAGGGCACCGACGTCGCCCTGCTCGTTCGGCACACCGATGGCGAAGAAGAACTGATCGTGGTCACCCGCGACCGGATCGTGGTGCCCAGCGTTGAGTCGCTGCCGATCACCGACCGGTCCGGCAATCCGGTCGCCGACATCGGCTACATCCTGATCACTCAGTTCACGGAGGACACTCGGGGCGAGTTGCTGGAGTTGCTTGAGAGCGCCCGCAATGCCGGTCTGAGTCAGTTGATCATCGACGTGCGCGGCAATCCCGGTGGGCTGCTCGACGCAACCGTTGAGACGACCGGGGAGTTTATGGATGAGGGAGTGGTGCTGCGCCAGATTGACCGCGAAGGTAATGAACGCGTCTTTAGCGACGAGCCCGGAGGCGCCGGAGTCGACCTGGAGCTGGTTGTCCTCATCAACGAGCACAGCGCCTCGGGCTCGGAGGTAATGGCCGCGGCGCTGCGGGATCACGGCCGCGCGGTCCTGATCGGTACCACGACCACCGGGAAGGGCACAGTCAACGTGCCGCGCCGGCTGTCGGATGGCAGTGTGCTGTATGTCAGCATCGCTCGCTATCTCACGCCCGAGAACGCGCCCGTCGAAGGGGTCGGGATTGCTCCCGACATCGAAATCGCCATTCCCGACACCGGGTTCGAGGCCGGCCAGGACATCCAACTCTTCGTGGCGATCGACTACCTGCGCGGCGAATACCAGCCCGGCAGCGCCGATAGCGGGTCGACCGAGAGTGAGCCCCAGAACGTTGAGCAAGAGGAAGCACCTGCAGAGCAGCAGGATTCCCAATCAGAGGGATCGGCAGAGCCGCAGAGTGATTCTGAGGAGTAACCTACGCCGCGCGGCAACCACGATTGTCGGCCCGGATGCGAAGGGGATTGATGATGACTTCGAACGCTGACGGATGGGCCCGTCCGGAGTTGATCTGCGAGACCGACTGGCTGGCCGAGCACATCGACGACGACGACGTGGTGGTGCTCGACTGCGACCTGCTCGACGCCTATCTCCGCCTGCACATCCCGGGCGCCGTCTGGTCGCTCTCGCGGTACTGGAAGACCGATCCACGCGACGATTCTCAGATCTACGGCATGTCGGATCCGGCCCAATGGGCTCAGCTGGTCGGTCGATTGGGTATCACACCGGACACGACGGTCGTGGGGTATGACGGCTCGGGCTCGCTGTACGCGGCCCGGACCTGGTGGACCTTCGACCGATTCGGCCATTCCAACTTCAAGATCCTGCATGGCGGACTGGACAAGTGGTACGCCGAGGGCCGACCGCTCTCGCGCCAGAACCTCCGCCCCCGAGCCGTCGAGTATCCCGTCCCGTCGGCGCCTCATGACGACTCAATCTGCAGGCTCGACGACATTCCCGGAGCGATTGAGAATGACAACCACGTCTTTTGGGACGTGCGCTCGGACGGCGAGTGGACCGGCGCGAACAAGCGCGGCACTCAACGAGGGGGGCGTATCCCGGGCGCGGTGCACCTGGAGTGGCTGGAAACGCTCGAGGAGCCGGTGCGGACGCTCAAACCAGCGGCCGAGCTACGGCAGATGCTGGCCGACCTGGGGATTACTCCGGAGACGACCGTCACAACCTATTGACAGGGGGGCATCCGTGCGGCGCACGGATACTGGCTCCTGCAACTGCTCGGCTACAACCAGAGCCGCAACTACGACGCGTCCTGGCACGAATACGGCAACGCGCTCGACCACCCGATTGAGACGCCGGACTGAGGTGATCGCGTTCTCTGGCGTTCGAATCAGCCCTCTAGGACTGTTGCCAGCGCGGTTTCGACCTCGTCCAGCGGGGCGAATGCCTCGAATCGGGCGGCAACGACTCCGTCGGCGTTGACGACGAATGTCCACTCGCCGGTGTGCAATCCCCACTCCTCGAGGATCGGCGTCTCGATCGGGTCGGCTCCCAGCTTCACCTCGGCGGGGTTTTCGTAGAGATCGACGTGGACGTAGTTGGCCGCGTCGCCATAGATGCTTCTGAGCTCGGAGAGGACTTCGGCCTGGGGACCACAGAAGGCGTTGGTACAGAAGCCGGGCGATGCAAAGACGACGACCAGCGGTTTGCCGGCCTCAACCGCGTCGGCCAGTGAGACCAGGTAGAGGCCCGGATCGGGTTCGTCGCCGGTGGACAGATCCTCGATGTTGGCGACATCGGTGATTGTGCGGCTTTGCGATGCGGGGGCCGCGTCTCCGACAGAGGGGGCGGCCGTGTCCTCGGGGATATCAATGGCAATGCCGATGTCTTCGAAGCCGTCCTCGGAGGGGATGTGCAGGATTAGGTTCCAGCGTCCGACGGTCGCGAAGTTGACGTAGGTGACGTGGAACCCCCTGACACCGTCGGGGAAGCGCGAGAATCGGGCGACCACTTCTTCCATTGCGCCGGGAGCGTCATCGGGCAGGACTGTGATTCGCATCGCCGGCGTTTCAACGAGCCCGGCCGGCCCCTCGATCACCAGCGAGATCCGATGGGTGCCAGGCGACAGATCGGGCGTGCCCAGCGCGATCGTGTACTCGTCACCACTCACGTAGACGGGGTAACCCCAGTCGAGGAGCAGTTGCAGGCGCGGGCTCAGATCGTCGTAGGCGGCGGCCTCGATGATGCCCACCGACATGCCGCCTTCCATACCGCCCATGCCGTCGTCCGCCTGCTGCTGTGCGGGCTCTTCCTCGGACTGCATCTGTTCGTCGCTGTCGGCGACGGCCTGTGCCTGCTCCTGCTGCTCTTCCTGAGCGGCGCCGACCGTGCCCGTCCGCCCGCTGGTCGCTGAGCCGGAACTGGACCTGGCCGTGGAGGCGCTGTCGCCCGAGCTGGTTTCCGCGGCGGCCTCGGTCTGTTCTTCCTGCTGCTGCTGTTGTTGCGGCTCGGCTTGTTGCTGTTCATCGTCCGGCGTAGTCGCACAGGCGGACAGCAGTAGCGCCGAGGCCGCAACGGCAAGCAACACGCGCCATCGCCGGCCTGCGAGACGCCAGCCCAGGTGGTTCAGTCGGTTGTGCATGATTTCTCCTGCTCGATCAGTTGTGATGCGTTGCGTCCGGCACTGCTACTCGCCGCCGACGTAGGAACCGAAGGTGAACGCGAAGAGGCGGAACTGGTCCGAGTTGGAACTCAGCTTCAGTTCATGTTCCGACCATTCCGGCAGGAACAACAGCCGGTAAAGGTCGTTCTCGGTCACACGGATGAAAGAGCGCCCCTCGTCGTCCCATTGGATGTGCGCTCCTGCCTCGTTGGGGAACAGCCAACGTCCATCGATCTCGACGAAGACGTCGTAAGGCTGACCGTTGTCGGCGGCGGTGAGGACCAGGTTGACCGTGCGTCCGCGGATGATCAGCGCGACGTAGTCCTCGAGATCATCGGTTTGCCGGGCGTGAACGATCGACTCCTCTTCAATCTGCCAGAGACCCTCGAGGTACCAGCGATTGTGCTCGCGTTGGGAGCTCGCGACGTCGACGAACTGAGTGACCGCTCCGAGTGATGAGAGATAGTAGGCATCCTGACCGGCGTAGGGCCGACCCGAGTTGCGCCTCCAGCCCATGTAGAGCTCTCGCGTCTGCCCGGTTGGCTGTCCCCGACGGCTGGGCGCCTCGACCTCGACCCCGATCGGGACATTGGACAGATCCCTGCCACCCGCCTCTAACGCCTGGCGGATGGCGATCTCGGTCTCGTGGTAGTCGCCTTCACCGATGTGGTCGTAGAGGACCCCCATCGGCGATCCGTCGGGCGTCGGGCCGATGAGATATTTGCGCGGCCAGAAGCGGCGGGCTCCCTGGAAGGTGCGGAAGCTGACGTGGTCGTTGTCGATGGCGACGAGATATTCGATGTCGTACTCGTCGATCGCGCCCTGCACGTT
>VXTH01000182.1:0-6484 GCA_009837565.1 Chloroflexota bacterium
CTCCTGCATCTTAGATCGAAACAGCCGGACGCCGCTCCAACTCGGCGAAGAAGCCGAGTGAGAGCGGCGTCGCTGAGGCGTCAGCTGATGCGAACCCTACTCGTCGTCTGCCGCGGCCTCGGCCACATACCGCCGTTGGGTCGTGATGAGCCAGCGCAGTTCCTCCGCAGTCACAGCAGCGCGGGCTTTGGCTGAGTCGAGGAGGTATGGAGAAGCCATCCAGATCTGAGGACTGCCAACGAGCTCGGCCGGAGTGTGGTAGTTGTGGACGAACTGCATCGCGCTCATGACCAGGTAACCCTGCGACTCGACACTATCGTTGAAGAGCGCCCTGAGGTGGCGGTTCCTGATGTCCAGGCTCACCCGGGCAAGATCGACAGTTGCTCCGATGGACAGGATTCTGATACTGCGCCCGGACTCGGTGAAAATTTGATCGAAGGCATCAAGAGCGTTGAGCATCGTGTCGGCATTGAGCACCATCGCGAGTTCAATGTCGACATGCCGAGGATCAGTCAGGGCAGTGATGAGCTCGTCGACAATCTGTGCGTTCGTCGCACCTTCAGTCAGTCTCAGTCGGATGACGCTCGCTCCCGTGTAGGACTGCTCCAGACTGTCACAGCGTTCCTCCAGCCCGTCATTGCCGTCCTCGTGGATGATGCACGCGATCGGTCCTGTGATGCCTTCCTCAGCGATTCGGCGCGTCGCGATGGGACCGACCTCGCGGTCGTCCAGGGCGACGTGGATTTCGGAGCCGGCAGCGGCGGCGTGCCGGTCGCCGGAGTTGAAGGTGACAATTCGAGCACCAGCCCGCTTGGCGGCCAGCAAGGAATCCGTCACCGCCTCTGGATCCGCCAGCGTGGAGGCGATCACAGCGGCGCCGTCAGCGCTGCACTGGTCGATAGCCGCTGCTTGATCAGCGCCGTCGAGATGCGACTCATAGCGGAAGTTGCTATCGGCGAGGTGGCCAGCCAGGTGCATGTAGGCGCGCCATACTTTCCAGTAGTAGTCCTGCTTTGAACCATGCGTGACCACACAGAAGAGCGGGGCGTGTTCAGAGGGACTCGACAGCTTGACCGCCGAGGTCGACAACCAACGGCCGGTGGGCGCATCGACATGCAAGACGCGCCGTGGGCCCAGGTCTTGTCTGATCCATCGGCCGTCAGCTCCCAACGACTCGATCGCGAAGACGATCGAGCCATCGAGTCGGTGGAAGGCAGCGACCCGGACATCGCCCTGGGCTGCTTGGCGCTCCGTCGTGCGAGACTGTTCGATCAACCGCTCGAGCGAGGCCGAAATGGACTCGAACTCGTCGGTGTTCTCGCGGGCAGTTTGGTAGCGAATGAGCGAGGGTTGAGCCAGCCATAGCTGCGGCTGGCTGGCGAATCTGCCATTGTGCACGTTGTAGATCAGCTCCATCGCACTCGCGACGAAGAACCCCTGAGTTTCAACGCTGTCGCTGATCAGCACATCGACGTGCTGTTCGAGCAACGCCTCGGGGAATCCGACCAAGTCATCGAACGTTGCGCCAACCGCAGTGATTCGCAGTCCTTCGGCGGCGCCGTCCAATCGACTCACCGCGGCGAGCGTTTGCCGCATTGTGTCTGCGTTCAGCGCGAGCACAGCGTCGTACGGCGGCCCCTCTGTACCTCCGAGCACGCTGGCAATCCTATCGATGCGACTGGTTGAACCATGCTCAAGGTCGTTCGCTGCTTCCTCAAGCCGAATTCGGGTCACACCAGCGCCCCCGTAGACGGCTTCAAGCCCGTCGCACCGATCTTCGAGACTGAGGTTGTCTCGTTCGTGGATGAGGCAGACGATCTGACCGCTAATGCCGCGCTGATTGAATTCGCGCGCCGCCAGTTCGCCGGCCGCTCGGTCGTTGAGTCCGATGTTGGCCTGCGAGCCTACGCTCTCGGCGTGTTCAAGCCCGGCGTTGAAGGTGACAATCCGAGCGCCTTCTGCCTTGGCCCTGATCAGTGGCCCGCTAACGTCGGCGGGACTTGCCATGGTCGAGGCGATCATCGCAGCATTGTCGGCGATGCAGCGCTCGATCGCAGCGGCTTGGTCGGCGCCGCTCAAGTGCGTCTCGAAGCGTATATCGCTGTCGGTCAGGTTGGCAGATTGGTAGAGGAAGGCACGGAACTTCAGCCAGAAGCTATCGTCGGGTGCGCCATGCGCGACCACACAGAACAGCGGCGACAGACCGCGGCCGCGATCAATGCTGACCGCGTCACTACGCAGCCAGGTGTCGTAGGGGGAGGTAGTTGTCAGGAGGCTCTTGGCCGGGAGCAGCCGCTCACCCCAGGTGCCGTCCGGTCCCATCACCTGGATGGCGACCGTCACTGTACCGCCGTCGCCTTTGAGCGCAGAAATGCGGACAGATGGGCCTTCAGCAGGCGGATGCGCCTTGGCAACGTTGACAAGCGAGAGGCCAGCGAGGGTCGTGAATGCGATGACCAGCCCCAATGCAATCGTCACCCAAGCTTGCGTTCGGCTCATACGGATGTATTCGGGCTTGCCTGTAGTCATACGATCCCCTGTCTACGTAGGGTGCTCGTGAGCGTTCTCGGAGAGAGCAGCGGTCATCGAATGGCGAGGCCGGTAGCAAGGTCGGAATCATTTTGCGTTGGTTGGTGCCATCGCCCAATGGCCAATGATTGGTGTGTGACGGCTCCTGGGCCTCTCTGCTCCCTCAACGGGCTCACTCAGCGAAGTAGCCTAACCAGATGGGTGTGCGTGATCCGTATTGGTGGCAATGCCCTTGCGTGCACTTCACATGCAAACCTGATCTGTGTTCTTAGCGCCGCCGTTTCTCCCGCCCTGGAGGCAAACAGAGTCCGAGGCGAGGGTACCGATACGCGTCACCCGGAGGCCGCCCTGGCGGCCGGGGCTGGCCGCGCCGATGATCACGCGAACGGCAACTTGAGGCGCCACTCGGTGCGTGACGCTATCGACCCGCGCCTCACAACCGGTACCCGAGCACGGCTCAGCTTCTACTGGCCAGCAGAAGCACGTTGCTCAACTCCTGCGCGGGATTACCTTCGATCGTCCGCTCGATCTGTCGACCTCCGCGCGGTGCCCGCGCTGCAGGGCTCCCAGCAGTTAGACGGAGATACACGGACGCAGCTCCGATCCAGCGACGAAGCTGAGTGAAAGCGGTGCCCGATGCCGCATCACCGGCGCCCCATTGGCGCCGGCAGATGCAATCCTTACTTGTCGTCTGCGGCGGCTTCTTCCACGTACCGATTGAGTGTCGCAGTGGACCTTCTGGAGGCGGCCGGATCCCTGCCCGCCCGGCTGGGATCAAACGCAAACGGCGAGGCTAGCCAAAGCTGCGGTCTGTCGATGAATGCGGGTGGCGTGGGATGATGATGGACGAAGTGCATCGCGCTGACGACGAGGAATCCCTGCGACTCGACACTGTCGTTAAACCCCGCTAGCCGGTGACGCGCTCTCGTCTCTGGAGTAGAGCGACGTATCAGCTCGACGTGCGTACCGATCGGGACGACCTGTATCGTCCGACCGCCTTCGGCGTGGATTTGACTGACTGCGTCCAAAGCGCCGAACAGGGTATTGGCGTTGAGGGTGAGTACCAGTTCAATCGCCGGTCGCTCGGGATCCGTCAAGGCATTGACGAGCTCGTCGATTACCTGCTCGTCTGTCGCTCCCTCGGTGAGTTGCAGCCGACTCACGCTCCCGCCCTGATAGGTAGCCTCCAGACCCTCGCAGCGTTCTTCCAGGCCAACGTTGCCGGTTTCATGGAAGATGCAGGCGATCGTTCCGCTGATGTCGTGCTCGTTGATGACACGCCCGGCCGCAGCGCCCGCTTCACGGTCGTCCAATGCGACGTGGATCTCGGAGCCAGCGGCGGCGGCGTAGTCGCCGCCGGGGTTGAAGGTGACAAAACGCGCGCCAGCCGGTTTTGCGGCAAGCAGTGAGTCGGTGACCCCCGCGGGGTCGGCGAGGGTGGAGGCGATGACGACGGCGCCGTCGGCGCTGCACTGGTCGATGGCCGCGGCTTGGTCGGCGCCGTCAAGATGGGCTTCGTAGCGCCAGTTGGTGTTCGTGACGTGCGCTGAGACGTGCATGTATGCGCGTGCGACCTGCCAGTATCGGTCCTCCTTGGAGCCGTGCGTGACCACACAGAAGAGAGGCGCCTGGTCGGCGGCGCTGGACAACTCGACCGCTGAACTCGCTGACCAGGCCCCGCTGGGCGCATCTGTGGAGAGGACGCGACGCTGCGGCAACTGTCGGCTGCTCCAACGACCCTCGGCCCCCATCGATTCGATCGCGAAGGCGACCGAGCCGTCGTCGCGCTTGAGCGCAGCCACGCGGACACTGACACCTGGTGCAGGACGCCGCGACGTGGAGTATTGCTCGATGATCCGATCGAGTGAGGCGGAAAGGGCTTCGAGTGTTTCAGCGTTGCCACCAACGGTCTGATGGTCAAGGAGGGAAGGATCGGCCAGCCACAACTGGGGCTGCCCGATGACATGGGCATTGTGCAAGTTGTAAGAAAGCTGCAGCGCGCTGCCAACGAAGAACCCCTGCGCATCAGCGCTGTCGCTAATCAGCGATCCAAGGTGCAGATCGAGCAAATCCGTGGGGATCTCCGCGAGATCATCGACGTTGAATCCAACCGAGGCGATGACCAATCCGTCCGCAGCGCCGTCGAGTTGTTGAACGGCGGTCAATGCATGCGTCAGCGTGTCGGCGTTCAACGTGAGCAGGGCGCCGTACTTGATCCCTTGCTGATCCTCAATGAGCACCTCGGCCAGATCGTCGACGTAGCTGCCATGATCGTGCTCGAGATGAGAGTCGACTTCCTCGAGACGAATCCGCATGACGCCAGCGCCCTGGTAGGAGGCCTCGAGTCCGTCGCAGCGATGTTCGAGGCTGAGGTTGTCTCGCTCATGGATCAGGCAGGCGACTTGGCCGGTGATGCCGCGCTCATTGAACTGCTGTCCTGCCAGTTCCCCCGCAGCGTGGTCGTTGAGCGCGATATGGATTTCTGAGCCGACGCTCTTGGCGTGCTCGACACCGGCGTTGAAGGTGATTACTTGCGTCCCGGCGGCCTTGGCCTGCATCAGAGGTTCCCGGACATCGTCAGGACTCGCCAGAGTCGAGGCAATGACGGCCGCGCCATCTGAGACACAGCGTTCAATGGCGGCTACCTGGTCATCGGCCTGCAAGTGAGTCTCGAAGCGTAGATTGCTAGCGCTCCGATCGGCTGCCTGGTAGAGGAAGGAACGGAACTTCATCCAGAAGTGGTCGTCAGTTCCGCCATGCGCCACCACACAGAAGAGCGGCCTCAGTTCGTTACCGCCGTCAATAGTGACCGGCGAACTGCGCAGCCAGGTATTGGCCCGAGAGCTAGCCGAGATGACACGCCTTGTCGGCAGCAGCCGCTCGCCCCACCGACCATCCTCCTCGAGCACCTGAACGCCAACGGTCACCCGCCCGTCTTCGCCTTTGAGTGCTGAGACGCGGATGGATGGGCCCTCGGCCGGCGGATGCGCGCCCACTTCGGAGACCAACGCGATGCTCACGAGCGCAGTTGCTACGGCAGCTACGAAAAGAACCAGCGTTGTGGCCCTGCCAGTGCGGATCAGACGGAATGTTCGGCGCACGCTAAATCCCCGCAATCATCCATCCATGAGAGGTCCATCAATGTCGAGGCTCAATGATATGGCTGAATTTACAATTCTGTCAGTGTTATGTACATTTCCGAGGCGGACAGAGCACTTCAGCAGGTACATAAACACTCGCTGCACGTTGGCAGCTGCTGATGCCCGGAGGGAACTCGCTATCACTCGCGTCGCGATGGACACGTGGCGCCGCGGTGAGAACCGGGACAGGCGTTGAGTGAAGCAGGGACTCTGTATGCGGCCGAAGGGACGGCTCGCGTTCGTCAGCCGCTAACGGCTGCTGACGATGCCCTCCGATTCGAGCCGAGCAAACTCCTCGCCCTCGATGCCGAGGTCGTCACACAACACTTCGCGCGTGTGCTCGGCCAGCAGCGGGGCGGCTGTCATCGGGACGTTGCTCTTCGACATCTTCGGCGCCCAGCCGAGCAGGCGGATGGGGCCCCACTCGGGGTGGTCGATGTCCTGGATGAACTCACGTTCGTCGAAGTGAGGGTTGTGGAACAGGTCGTAGGTGCTGTGCGTGGTCGAGCAGGGGACGCCGGCCTCGCCGAGGATCTGCATCGCCTCCCACTTGGTGTGCTGCAATGTCCAGGCGCGAATCTCGGCTTTGAGCGTACCTCCCCTCCATCCGCGCCCGCGCAACCTGCGCTAGCCGACGACCCAACCAGCGGCCGCGTGGGTGAGGTCCATGTTCGCCAGGACACGAAGACCATTCTCCTCGACGCCGCGCCCGGGGTCGCCCACACCGGGCTGCTCGACCTTGACCACATCCGCGCCAAGCCAGGCCAGCGCCTGCGTGCAGGACGTGCCCGCCTCGTATTGGGTCATATCCAAGA
>VXTH01000057.1:0-6452 GCA_009837565.1 Chloroflexota bacterium
GATGCGGATCGAGCCGCTCGATCAATGCTCGCCCGGCGTCGTTGGTTGGCGGAACGGGCGGCATTGGCGGTTCGCGAATCGGGTTCTAGAGAACGTCGCGCAGGCGCTTCAGCGCCCGCACGCGAACCTTGCCGCGATCCAGTGCGGGACGCGCGGCGATGGTGATGGCTTCACCGGTGGCGGGATTGCGTCCCTGTCGTTCGGGCCGCGCCGACTGCGAGACGATGTCGACCTTGATCAAACCGGCGACGGTGGCGGAACCCAGCCCGCCGACTGACAGATCTTCGATCACAGCATCCGCCAGCGCATCCAGCACCTCGTTCACATCCTGGCTGCGGATTCCTGTCTTTGCTTCGATCGCCTTGGCCATCTGAGCCTTGGTCTTCGGCTTGGAGTCTGTCATCGTCACTCTCTTTCCATTTGGGCTAGTCAACGATGCGGGCCGTCACTGCTTACGTAGTGTTATCGGCAAGTTCGCATGGGGCAATAGCGTTCGGCACCTTTCGATGGGTGAGTTAACGTCCAGCCATGCACTCTATTCGAACCACCCCGATCACTGAAGAACTGGCGAGATATCTCGAGGACACCTCGACGCGAGAGGACGATGTCTGGCGACGACTGAGAGCGGAGACCGCGGAACTGCCGGCCGGAGGCATGCAGATTGGGCCAGATCAGGCCCGCCTGTTGAGCTGGCTGGCGAAGCTGATTGGCGCGCGGCGCACTCTTGAGATTGGCACCTTCACCGGAGCGTCGGCGCTGGCTGTTGTTCAGGCGATGCCGGAGGATGGTCGGTTGGTCGCCTGTGATGTGAGCGAGGAGTGGACTTCGATTGCTCGGAAGTACTGGATCGAGGCCGGGGTCCGCCACAAGATCGACCTTCGTCTGGGCCCGGCGTTGGACACGCTGGCCGCGCTGGGCCGAGAGGGAGGCGGGTTGTTTGATTTCGCCTTCATCGACGCGGACAAGGAGCCAGTCTGGAGCTACTACGAGGGTGCGCTGGCCTTGCTGCGACCGGGAGGCCTGATCGCTGTTGACAACACGCTCTGGGGCGGTCAGGTTGCCGACCCGAGTGTTCGCGATCCTGACAAGGAGGCGATCGACGCCTTCAATCGGCGGATCATCGACGATCCGCGCGTCGACGCGGTGCAGCTGACGGTTGGAGACGGGCTGACGTTGTTGCGGAAGCTCTAGAGCGCGTTCAGACGAGTGCGGCAGTTGGCACGTTGTCAGCGACGAGCTCGATTGCGCGGGCCAACTTGCGTTCGCCGATGAAGGCCGAGTCGCCGTAGAGCGGTCCGATGGCTTCTACCGCCTCAAGCGTCGTGAGCGATGTGGTGATCAGGGCAAACGACTCGCGCTCGGCGCGCTGGGCGACATAGGGCAGCGTCGGTTCGCCGCCGGCGAGGATCAGGCAGAGCGGCTCGTAGTCCAACGCTCCCAGCGCGATATCGATTCGGTCGTGGCGGGTAATCAGTGTCTTGTCCGGATACTTGCGGAAGTAGTCCATGCCCTCGTGGGCACTGACCGGACCGATCACGAGATCGCGAGAGGCCTCGTCGAAGAGCTCCTCGTCGCCGGACAGCTCGCCCTCAATCGAGGGAGCAATGTCGCGAACCGTCGGCGCGGCCAGGTGACGGTCCTGTGGAATCGAAGCCGCGGCATTGCCACCCAGATCGGTGATGCGCTGCCGCGCGGCCGGTCCGCCGTGTTCGGGCACGCCGTTGACGACGACCGCGTCGGGTTGAGTCGAGAGGGCGCGCGAGACGGTGTCGTCGTCGGCTTCGCCGTGGCGGACCACCAGCACGGTGCGATCAGCTTCAATCCCCTCGGCCTCCAGCGCTTCGACGACCGTGTGGTCGGTGTCCGATGGTATCTCGGAGGCAGACACCGGTTCCGAGGCGCCGCGCACGCCGTTGACCCTGGCGAGCTGGCGCGCGTCAGCGGCTGCCGAATCTCCGTCGTCGATCCGGACGAGCCGGACGGTTGCGCCGGTCGCTCGGAGCGCAGATGCAATTCCCGTGGCGACGACCGATTTACCGTCGCCGGCCAGCGTTGATGTGACAAGAATTCGGGTCACGAGGCGCTCCGGTTCATCTGCGTGCAGTTCGCGTGCTGCCTAGCCAAGACTAGACGGCGAGCGCGCTAGCGTCTGTTCGCGGTCGGCGAGAGGCAGGGAGATGGTCTGAGGAGGGAATTCCGGGAGGTTGATGCGGATCTCCTGTCCTGGTCTGCCGATCGTGTGTGTTGGTGTTCAGATTTGTCCAGATTTGTCCAGATTTGTCCAGATCATTCCTGTTGGGGATGGAAACTTGCAGTCTCCGTCCAGGCGGTTGCGAGTGATTCCGATGCTGTCCATCTGCCCGTTGCGGCTCAGTCGGCACAACGTCGGTGCGGCGCAGTCAGGTGTGGTCGCTCGCATGTTCTCACGATATCCGGATGGTGCGAGGGATGGCCTGGCGCTGGCGCTGTGTGCGCGAGGTTAGACTGAAGCCCCGAACGGGGCGCGAGAGGCGGAGGATCCGGGATGGCGGAAGAGCAGGGCAATAGCGGAGATCTGTGGCCGCCTCCGGCGCCAGACTCGCCTGCCACCCGCCGACGTCGGCCGCCGCCGGAGCGCCATGCTCACTGGATCGACCATGACAACCGGGCGGATGAGCCGCGCGAAGATGCGCCTCGCCTGCTCTGGTGGATCCTCGGCGCGCTGCTGATCTTCGGAGTGTTCTCGGTGCTGATCAGGATGTTCCTGGTCCTGTAGACCGCCAATCAGCAACCTTCGGTATCTTGACTGGCAATCCCTGCGAACCGTGCGGGTGCGTTCGGCATGTCGGTCGGATCGGTCACAGTTTCCGGATCGGAGCATCGAAATGGCAAGTGAGGCGTCAGACACCCTGCTGGGCGGAGTGCGTGTGATTGATCTGGCGACATCACGGGCCGAGATGACAGGGCGTGTGCTTGCCGACATGGGCGCAGAGGTGATCAAGGTTGAACCGCCCTGGGGGACGCCCTCACGCCAGTTGGCGCCCTTCAGCGAAGAGGATCCGGAGCGTTCCCTCTACTGGGCGGCCATGGGGCTGGGCAAGCGCAGCGTGATCATCGACCTGGACGACGAACAGGGTCGCGCCGATTTCCGAGCCTTGCTTGGCACTGCCGACGTGCTGATCGAATCGTTCGATCCGGGGACGATGGCCGGCTGGGGATTGAGCTACGACGACGTCAAGGATGCCCATCCGGAGTTGATTTACGTCTCGGTCACGCCGTACGGCCAGGACGGTCCTCATGCAGACCGGCCGGCGACGGACCTGACCATCGAGTCGGCCGGGGGGCTGGTCGGTCTACAGGGCGACGGCGATCGTCCGCCGGTGCCGGTGGGTCTTCCTCAGGCTCCGATTCATGCGGGCGTTCAGGCCGCGGCGGACACGTCGATTGCGCTGCGTGAGCGGGGCCTGTCCGGCCTGGGACAGCATCTGGACGTGTCAATGCAGGCCGCCGTGGTCTGGACGCTGATGCACGCAACAGGGTTCCCGCCAAACACCGGGGACGATCCGCCGGGCACCTGCGCTCAGCGGAACATCGGCGGCGACAACATGGGTGGCGCAGTGATGGGGATACATCCCTGTCTCGACGGCTACATCGTGTTCAGCATCGTGCCGGGTGGGCTGGGGCTGCGGCACTCGACGTTGGTCCTGAAGTGGATCGAGGAAGAGGGCGAGCTGATCGGTGAGCTTGAGGGCGCCGACATCGATGAGTGGGCGAAGAATGTCGCTCGGCTGGTGACGGAGGATCCGGCCGAAGTGGGCCGGCAGGTTCTGATCGCGTCCGACAACATGCATCAGTTCGTCGCCAAGCGGACGATGGCGGAGTGTTTCTCGCGTGCCGTCCGAGACGGCTTCATGATGGCACCGCTCTACACGATGGAGGACATTGCGAATGATCAGCACCTGGCAGCTCGGAACTACTGGGTAGACATTGACGGGCACCGGTACCCGGGGCCGTTCGCCAAGCTGTCAGAGACCCCCCTGGTGATAGATCGGGCGGCGCCGGCGCTAGGTCAGGACCAACATCTGCTGGCGGAGCTGAACGGCGCTCCGAAACGCGCACGGCGGGCGCCGGTGTCGTCCAACGGCGTGCGTAGTGAAGACGGCGGCGCGCTTTCAGGCGTCAAGATCGCCGACTTCGCCTGGGTTGGTGTCGGTCCGCTGATCTCGAAATCGATGGCGGACCACGGCGCGCAGGTGATTCACATCGAGTCGGCGACGCGTCCCGACGTGCTGCGTCTTGGGCCTCCGTTCAAGGACAATGAACCGGGCATGGACCGGGCGCAGTTCATGGCCAACTTCAACTCGTCGAAGCTCGGTGTCGCCTTGCGGCTCGATACCAGGGAGGGGCGGGAGTACGCCCGGCAGTTGATCGACTGGGCCGACGTGGTGGTCGAGTCGTTCACGCCGGGCACGATGAAGCGGTTGGGATTCGACTACGCCACCTTGAGCAAAGAACGTCCTGAGCTGATCATGCTCAGCACCTGCCTGCGCGGGCAGACCGGACCCGAGTCGAGCTACCCGGGATTCGGTCTGCAGGGGGCCTGCCTCTCCGGCCTGCACCGAATCACCGGTTGGCCCGATCGGCAACCATCGGGGACCTGGGGCGCGTACACCGACTTCATCAACCCGCGCTTCGGCTCTGGTGTGCTGGCGGCCGCGATCCGTTATCGGGACCGAACCGGCCGAGGCCAGTACATCGATCTGGCACAGACCGAGGCCGGAATCCACTTCGCCGCGCCACTGCTGCTCGACTACCTGGAGAACGGCCGGATCGCCGAAGCGGTCGGGCATGGATCCATGTACGCGGCGCCGAATGGCGTCTTCCGGGTGGGCGACGGCGAGCGCTACGTCGCGATAGCGACAGAGACAGCGGAGCAGTGGCATGCGCTGAGAACCGCGACCGGCCTTGAGAACTGGTCGGGCTCGGAGTATGACGACCTGTCGGCCAGAATCGCCGCGAAGGCAGAGATTGAAGCCGTGATTGCCGAGTGGTGCGCCCCGCAGACGGCTGAGGCGGTGGTCGAGCGGCTGACCGCGGCTGGAGTGCCCGCGTCGCTCGTCGAGTGGCCTTCCGACCTGTACGAGGACCCTCAGCTCACTCATCGAGACTTCTTCGTCACGCTCGATCACTCGGTCATGGGGCCGACGCCGTACGACGGACTCGTGACCAGGTTCTCGGGCGGGACGGCGCGTCTGCGCCGGGCCGCGCCGGCGATTGGCGAGCACACGCACTACGTGCTCTCGGAGATCCTGTCCGTACCGGATGAGGAGATCACGGAGGCGCTGGTCGCGGGGGCGCTGCAGTAGCAGTGGCGGGCCCTCACCCCCCGCCTTCGCGGGGGCAGGCTCTAACCCCCCGCATCAAGTGCGGGGCAGGCTTCTGCCTCAGGGAGAGGGGCCGGAGTGGGAGCCATCCGTTGGCGAGTTAGGGGTGCGACCACGGTGAATCTCGTGACCATCATCTAAACTGCCTGCGTAGAGACGCACAGGGAAGGACTTGTGAGATGGGTAACCGCACGATGCGCGGCGAAGTGGCGATCATCGGCGTCGGTGAGACGACGTATTACAAGCGGGGACGATCACCCGATTCCGAGTTTAAGCTGGTGATCGAGGCGATCCTCAAGGCCAGCGCCGATGCGGGGATCGACCCGCGCGAGATTGACGGCTTTGCCTCGTACTCCAACGACCGCAATGACCCCTCGCGGATTGCGGCGGCGCTGGACATCGCGGACCTGCGCTTCTCCAACATGGAGTGGGGCGGCGGCGGAGGCGGCGGCTCGGCGGCCTGCGCTCACGCAGCTTCAGCAGTCGCCACCGGTCTCGCCGATACTGTGGTTGTCTTTCGCGGACTGGCGCAGGGTCAGTTTGGACGTTTCGGGCAGGGCGCTCGCGTGCCGTACGTGCGCGGCGACCAGGCCTATACGGCGCCGTACGGACTGATGTCGCCGGCGCAGTCCTTCGCCATGCGCGTCCACCGGCTATACGAGGATCACGGGATCACGCAGGACACGCTCAAGGCGTGCTCGCTGGCGTCGTACCACCACGCGCAGAACAACCCCCGCGCGGTGATGTACGGCCGTCCACTGACTCCGGAAGACTACGACGCCTCGCGCTGGATCGTGGAGCCCTTCCACCTGTTCGACTGCTGCCAGGAGAACGACGGCGCAGCGGCGATGATCTTCGTCTCGGCCGACCGGGCCAAGGATTACGCGAAGACGCCGGTTTACTTCCTCGGCGGGGCGGTCGGCTCGGGCAACCGCGCCGGCTCGGGCTCGCACAATGCGACCGACTACGCCACTTCCAACTTCAAGACGGTCGCGCCGCGCATGTACGACATGGCGCAGGTCAAGCCGGAAGAGGTCGACGTGGCGCAGGTCTACGAGAACTTCACCGGCGGCGTCGTGATGAGCATCA
>VXTH01000178.1:0-5630 GCA_009837565.1 Chloroflexota bacterium
CCCCTGGCGCCGGCGTTCGCGGCAACGGCGGCGTCTCCGGCGTTGCCGCCGCTGCGCATGGTCGGACAGCTGCACCGCACCTTCATCATTGCCGAGGGTCCGCGCGGCCTGGTCCTGGTCGACCAACATGGCGCGCACGAGCGGGTCATGTACGAGCGCCTGCTGGCTGACGCGGCCGGACCAAGCCGGGACGCCAGTCAACCGCTGCTGGAACCGATCCTGCTGCCGCTCGACGCTGAGGAGTCGGCGCACTGGTCGGCGGCGGCAGAAGAGTTGCTCAGGCTGGGCTTCGAGGCCGATCTGTTTGGCGAACGGACGCTGCGCGTGCGCGCCTTGCCCGCCACGCTGGCGGCCGGCAGGGCAGCCGGCTGGGCCGACGCGCTGGTTCGGTCCGTGCTGGCCGACCTGGACCCGGCCGGCGGCGAGCCGGAGCGCTTCGACCGGGCGGCGGCCTCGGCCGCCTGTCATGGCTCGGTGCGGCGCGGGCAGGTACTGGATCCGACCGCGATGACCGCCCTGTTGCGCGATCTCGAACGCTGCGACAACCCGCATTCGTGTCCACACGGCCGACCAACGCTGGTCGAGATCCCGTCCGACGACGTCCTCCGGCAGTTCGGCCGCAAGTAACCGTTCGGCGGGCGGCGGCAGCCGCTCCTCCGCCCCTGCAGCGGCGCTCAACGAACGAGGCCGCTCCCGGTCGGGAACGGCCTCGTTGATGGCTGGCCGAGGTTCGGCTCAGGTGCCCCGCAGCCGGGGGTCGAGGATGTCGCGCAGGGCGTCGCCCATCATGTTGAAGCCAAACACGGCGATCGCGATCGAGAGACCGGGGAAGACGCCGAGCCACCAGGCCTCGGTCGCGTAGAACAGCGAGACGCCGCCGGTGTCTTGTCCCCAGGTGGGGAAGGGCGGCGGAATGCCGAAGCCGAGGAAGGAGATGGCCGCCTCAATCAGCACGGCCGCTCCGAGGTTGAGCGAGGCGAGGATGATGATCGTGGCCATGATGTTGGGCATGATGTGGGCGACCATGATGCGCACATTGGAGGCCCCGAGGGTGCGCGCCGCCTCGACGTACTGGGCGGCGCGGGTGGCGAAGACGGCGCCGCGCACGATCCGCGAGTTGCCGGCGGCCAGGACGAGGGCAATGGTGAGGATCACGGTCGTGGTGCGCGGGAAGACCTGCCAGAACCACTCGTCGCCGATCTGCGCCTGCGGGCCGATGTTGGGGCCGAAGCCGAGCCCGAAGAAGCCGTCGCCGCCGGTGCCGAGCACGGCCAGCACGGCGAGGATCAGGAAGATCGCCGGGAAGGCGTTCCAGATATCGACCACGCGCTGAATCACGATGTCGACGTCGGGCACTGGACCGCTGCGCGAAGGCAAGGTGTTGCTGATGGCGTTCTGCAACTGATCGAGCGGCTCGGTCAGCAGTCCGAAACTGCCGACATCGATGATCTTGAGCGCCAGCTGCAGGGCCAGAACGAGGAGGGCGAAGGGTAAGGCGAGCACCCACCAGAGGGGCAGGCCGGCGATCATGCGCGGCAGGGCATAGAGCAGCCCGGGCCCGGTCAGACTGGCCGGCAGCGGGATCCGCAGGGCGAGAATGAAGCCGGGCGCGTGCATCCTCCAACTCGCTCCGGCCCCGGCGAAGTATCCGGAGACGAGTCCGATCGCGGTCGAGAGCAGGGCCGTGAGGATGACCGAGCCCAGCCCGACCAACACGGTGATCTCGGTGCCATAGGCGATCCGGGTGACCATGTCGCGGCCGAGGTTGTCGGTACCCATGACGTGGTCGGCGTTGGGCGAAATGAAGCGATCGCCCAGCGTGCCCTTGCCATAGGGGGCGACCTGGATTGCGTTGGGGTCCTGTTCGACGGTCTGGATGATCGGCGCGGTAGCGGCGACGATCACGCAGACCAGCAGGATCACCGCGCCGAAGGCGCCGAAGTACTTCTTGCGCTTGAACATCCACCAGGGCATCACGACGACGCCGATCAGGAAGCCGACCGAGCCGGCAAACATCAGCGTGACCACGGCCGTGACAAAACCGAGCGGGCTGGAGACGGAGCGGTCAATCAGGAGTTGGAGCTGGTCTCGGATCCAGTTCGCGATCCCGCCGTCGTCGCGGACGACGAAGGCGGAGGCGGCCTCCTGCGCGTCTGACATCAGCGTTCTCCCTCTGTCATCCGTGTGACCAGCGCGCTTGGAGCGAGCAGCCGGGTCGGATCAGTTGTAGCGAATGCGCGGATCGACGAGCGAATAGGCGATGTCGATCACGAGGTTGGCGAGAATCACGACCAACGCGATCACGACCATGATGCCCATCACGACGGGGATGTCGCGGTCCTTGAGCGCCGTAATCATACGCAGGCCCATGCCGGGCAGCGTGAAGATGCTCTCCATGATCACCGAGCCGCCGACCAGGATCGAGGCGGAGAGGCCGATCAGGGTGAGGACCGGGATCAGGGCGTTGCGCATTGCGTGGCGCACGATGACTGCGTTCTCCTGCAGGCCTTTGGCGCGCGCGGTCCGCACGTAGTCCTGGCGCAGCACCTCGAGCATCTCGCCTCGCGTGAGGCGCATGACGGGACCGGCAAGGCCGATGCCGAGGATGATCGCCGGGACGTAGAGCTGACGCAGGTTCTCCGCCAAGTTCTCGCCTGGCGTCTGGTAGATCAGCGGCAGCGGGGGTAAGCCGAGCTCGGGGAAGATGATCCGAATCGTGAGTACCGCCAGCCAGAAACCGGGCACGGAGAGCGCAAGAATCGCGCCTCCGCGGATCACATAGTCGAGCGCTGAATCCTGTCTGATCGCCGAGATGATCCCGACGGGCAGGGCGATCGCAACTCCGACAATGAGGGCGAGCACTCCTAACTCGAGCGTGACCGGCACCCGGTGCTCAATCTCCTCGACCACAGTCTGGAAGGAGCCGATGAACGAGGTGCCGAGGTCGCCCTGGAGCGCGCGCCAGAGCCAGTTGCCGTACTGCACGATCCAGGGATCGTTCCAGCCGAGCTGCTCTTCCCATTGAGCGCGGATGCGTTCCTTGTCTTCGCCTGCGCCGACGTGATCGGCGAGCATGACGTCGATGAAGTCTCCCGGCAGCAACTGAGTCAGCAGCGAGACCAGCATCGTCACGCCGATCATCGTGGGGATGATCAGCAGGAGTCGGCGTATGATGTACTGCCGCATGAGAACGCGCTTTCCCTGGGTCCCCACCGCCGATGATCGCCAGCGGGAGAGCCGGCGACGGGCCGGGCTCTCCCGCTGGGGAGTCGAATCGAAACCAGGTTCCTAGACGTACTCGTCCTTGATGCTCTGGTCGAGCATGAAGGCGATTTCGCCCTCTTGGCCCCAGCCGTAGGTGGCCTTCGGCCACATGCGCGGGGTGCCGCCGATGACCTGGCCGGTCTTGACGTCAAGCTGCTTCATCCAGGGGTTGAAGGCGTAGACGCCGGGAGCGGCGGTGTACGGCACGATGTACATCTTGGTCGCCATGTAGCGCTGGATGTCGTTGATGTACTCGATCCGCTCTTCGAGGTCGAGTAGGCCCTTCTGGGTGTCGAACATCTCGTGCAGGCGTTCGTCGGTCTCCGGGCCGCCGCCAACGGCCGCGTTGGGGTGCGGCGTCCAGTTCTCGGCGCCGGCGTTGCCGCCGGTGTCGAGCGCGAGCACGTTCTCGATGTTGTCGGGCGTGCGCGCGGCGGAACCCCAGTTGTGGCGTCCCGATGTCCGGGCGTAGCAGGCCGCGAAGAGGTCCTCGGGGTCGGTTGCGCCGCCGTACAGCGGACCGATTGCGAGGTGGCTCGACTCGCCGTCCCAGTCGTCGGGGAAGTTGCCGCGGAAGATCGAGGCGATGTAGGCGGCGTACTCCTTGCCGAAGTACTCGAACTGGAAGCCGCCTTCCGAGGCGGACAGGGTGCAGGCCTCGTAGAAGTTGACCACGGTGGCGCCATAGTCGGGCGTGTGGTGCACCGTCGCCGAGATGCCGTCGGGGTAGCCGGCGGCGGAGAGCAACTCGCGCGCCTTCTGCAGCGCTTCGTCGTTGCTCAGCGCCACGCCGCGGTGGAACAGGATGCCTGAGTCTTCGCCTTCGAAGGTCTCGCCGAACTTGTCCAGATCCTGCGGGTCCATCCAGTAGGGCGGCAGCTGTGAGATACCGGTCATCCAGCCGCCACGGCCGGTGTCATCGGTCGCGGAGAGGATGTCGTTCCGGTTCATGGCCAGCGACAGCGCCTGACGCACGCGGACATCGTTCCAGGGCGGAATCGAGTAGTTGAAGTAGAAGCCGCCGGGCACCGTATTCGGCGTGAAGACGTAGCCGTCGTCCTCGATCTGCGGAGCGGCTTCCTGTGCCTGCTTGAAAATCGCGGGAGAGAGCTGCGAGAAGTCCAGCGAACCCTCGCCCAGCGCCGGGATCAGGACGTTGGTGTCACCGTTCATCGTGGCGACGATGCCGTCCATCAGCGGCAGGTCGTGGCCGAGGTCGTTCGACCGGTGCCAGTTCGGGTTGCGCCGCCAGTTGATGGAGACATCGGGCTCGTAGCTGTCGAAGATCCAGGCGCCGGAACCGACCGGGCGCTCGGCCACGGTGCCGTCGTCAACGATTTCCTGGGGAATGACGTACAGGTGCTGACCGGAGCCGGCCAGGGTCAGGAAGGGCGCGTGCGGACGGTGCAGCTTGAAGGTCAGGCTGTTGTCCTCGCCTGGCTCGAACGCGGAGATGACCTTGTTCCAACCGGCGGCGTTGGGCGAGATCTCCTGGAAGCGATCGTGCGTCATGACGATGTCGTCGAGCGTCACGGCGCGGCCGTTGAGCGGATCGACGTCGTGCCAGGTGGCGTCTTCGCGGATTCGGAAGACGAAGGTGGTGTCGTCCGGGATTTCCGGCATCGCCGCGGCCAGGTCGGGCTCGTACTCGGCCAGGTTGATCGGGTTGACGCCTTCGCTGCCGGTGATCGCCTGGATCAGCTTCGAGTAGTGGAAGCCGGACGGGATCTGGGCGCGGTAGGTCAGGTTCTCGTACGGGTCCAGGGTCGGCGGGTTACCCGAGTAGGGGCCCACGAAGGGGGCGGTGCGGGTGCCGCCGCGAATGATGTCGCTGGCGGCGGCAACGGCGGCTTGCTGCTGCTGGCCCTGATCGGCGGCCTGCTGCTGGTCAGCCTGGTCAGCCTGCTGTTCGGCAGCCTGCTGCTGCGCGGCCTGCTGTTGCTGCTGCTGCATCGCCTGCTGCTGGTCAGCCTGCTGCTGCTGCACCTGCGCGGCCGCCTGCTGACCGTCGTCGTCATCGTCGCCGCAGCCGACCAGTGCCAGGCCGGCGGCGCCGACACCGGCGCGGGCGGACGCCCCGAGCAGCGCGCGGCGCGACATGCGTCGCCGGCGCATCCGTTGCCAGTAGTTTCGCTCACTCATTGGTACCTCCTGTAGCGGGACGCTCCCGCTGGATACTCTTCGCCCGACACTGGGCCTGCCGGGTCAGTTCTGCGCAGGGTACAACACATTTGATGAAACGCTCGACAACTGTCGGCGGTTAGTTCATGAACTCGTACATTCCGTCGGTATATGATCATTCGCCTGCCGTGAGGGTGTGGGCGGGCGTCCGGGTGCCGAGGTCTCGAACTGCGAATCGCCGGGGC
>VXTH01000178.1:5640-6419 GCA_009837565.1 Chloroflexota bacterium
CCGGGGCTATCCGGTCGCCGGACGTCCGGATCCGCCGGGCACGCGGATGCTGCGGCGGATCGATTCGTAGAGGAAGCGCCAGTCTTCCTTGTCCCGCGGCTGGGCGCCGCGATAGCGAATCGCGGCCAGCATGTTGACGTCGGTTGGGGGCAGTTCCGCTTCCTGGGCGAACTCGCGCAGGGCATCAGGCAGATCTCGGCCGGCCGACAGATCGACTCCACCTTCCGGGCGACCATCGAACAGCTCGCCAACCGTGGTGCCCAGGGCTTCGGCGATCGAGAAGATCGTCAGGGCCGACGGCCTGACCGTGAGCGAGCGTTCGACCTGTGACAGGTATCCCTTGGAGACGCCGGACAGGCGCGCCAGATCGTTGAGCGACAGCTTCTGCTTCTTGCGCAGCGCGCGCACCCGCTGACCGAGCGTCTCTTCCAGCTCCGGTGCGGGCGTGTCCGGCTGGTCCTCAGGCTGATCGCTCACCTGGCTCAACATGACAGCCTCGATTCCGGCTTCACGTCGCAAAGACGCACGGCCGTGAATGGACGGCGTCCGAGCGGGCGGATCGGGCGCGCTGGTGGAGACGGGGGAGAATCGAACTCCCCGTCCAGACGGTCTCCGCGAGCTGCTTCTACGTGCGTAGCCGTTGCTTGTGTTGTCCCTGTCCGCCGGCGCGTCGGCCGACCGTTACGAACAGGTAAGTGGGAATGTCTTTCCGCCGCGGTCCCAACCTCCCGTGACGGGCATCCGAGTTAGTCGTCGCCGCGCTCTCTCCGACTCGGCAG
>VXTH01000059.1:0-5424 GCA_009837565.1 Chloroflexota bacterium
GCCGATGATTGTCTCGCGGGGCAGCACCAGCAGCGTGAAGTGTCGATCAAACTCGCCCAGCGACATCGCTCGCACAGCAAGCGTCGTCACCTGCATACCGGCATTGCCGCCTTGTCCGGCAATGATCGGCAAGAAGATCGCGAGTGCGGCGACGCGCGCGAGGGTGCTCTCGAAGGCGGCGACGACGGCAGCTGCGGCGAAGGCTGTCGCGAGGTTCAGGAGCAGCCATGGCAGACGGCGCCGAAGCGCCGTCGTCACGGGCGTGGTCAGCGCTTGGTCATCCACGAGGCCAACGAGACGGTACATATCCTCGGTCGCCTCCTGCTGAGCGATATCAAGCAGGTCGTCTGATGTCGTGACGCCGACAAGACGGCCGTCGTCGTCGAGAACCGGCAGCGCGTGGAGGCCGAACCGCTGCAGGATCTTGAGCGCATCCTCCTGGTCCATGTCGGTGGTCACCGTGGGGCCAATCGGCTCCATCAAGTCGCGGAGCGCGGTCATTGGAGGCGCGAAGACCAGCGAGTGCAGACCGATCGAACCGAGCAACACACCCTCCGTGTCGACGATGTAGACGGTGTCGCGGACGGTCGGTGCGGGCGCAGCGGCTCGCAACACCGTCAATGCCTGCTCGGCGGCGAGGTGCGGTCCGAGCACCATCAGCTCCGGCGCCATGATCCCGCCGGCCGAGTCGTCATCATGTTGAAGCAGCGGCTCTACCAGACCCGCCTTGGGCAAGCGGTCCAGCACCAGCTCAGCGTCGGTCAGGGGGATGGCGTGGAGGACATCGGCGCCCAGCTGGGCCGGGGTCTCGTCGAGCGCCGCAGTCAGCTGTGGGAGCGCAACGTCCGGCGCGACATGCTCAAGCTCCTCGGGAGTGAGAAACGGGAGCAACTCGGCCAGCGTGTGGGAGTCGATTCGGTCGAGCAGGCGGCGCCGCTCCCGGCCGTCGAGCGCGGCCAGCGCGTCCGCCTGGTCGGCGGGGTGCAGGTTGTGCAGCAACGCGGCGGCGGTGGCCAGTTCTCCGGTGTCGACCCGGGCGACGACATCCCAGACCGCCGAAGACGGTTCTGTTCCCAGGCCGGCGCCCCGAGTGGATCGAGCGTGTTGACTGGGCGTTCGTTGCGCCATATGCGAATCCGCCAAATGCGGGCGGGCCGAACCCTGCGGAGTAAGCTGAGGCCGTGCGCCCGTAGCTCAGCGGATAGAGCACCAGGCTTCGGACCTGGGGGTCGGGGGTTCGATTCCCTCCGGGCGTGCCATACCACCATGCCCGAATTGCGCTCAGATTACAATCGCGTCTCTCGACCCATCCGGCACATTGCCAGTTGTCGATAGCCGCTGTCTGGTCCCATCCGAGTGACATCTTGCTGAGCTGACGGCAACCGGCCGTGCGCTACCTTGCAGGGCATCTGAGTTGCGGATCGGCGTTGGGAGCGGATGATGTTCATTGGCTGGTTCACGGAGCGGCCGTATCAGGATCCTGCGGCGTCGTGGTGGGGGCGGACCGGACGGCGCTTGACAGACCTTGACTCGTCCAATGACGAGTATGACCCGGTGCTGGGCGCCAATCTGTATCACCGCTATCTGGACGAGGCGGTCGCTGCCGAGGAGGCGGGATTCGACGGCATCGTGCTCAACGAGCACCACTCGACGCCGTTCTGCATGGGTTCTGTGATCAACGTCGAGGCGGCGATCCTGGCGCGGATCACGCAGAAAGCCAAGATCTGCCTGCTGGGCAACATCCTGCCAATCTGGGAGGACCCGCTCTGGCTGGCCGAAACGCTGGCCGAGATCGACATGATTTCGGGTGGGCGGTTGATTACCGGCTGGGTGCGAGGGACGGGACGCGAATCGCTCGCGCACAACTCGCAATCGCCGTACAACTGGGAGCGCTATCAGGAGGCGCACGACCTGGTAGTCAAAGCCTGGACTGACGCCGGACCCTTCCGCTGGGAGGGAGAACACTACGACTACCGCTACGTGAATCCGTGGTCGAAGCCCTTGCAGAAGCCGCATCCGCCAATCTGGATTCCCGGCGCGGTCTCCCAGCGCACCGTCGCGTGGGCGGCCGAGCGCCGATATCCCTACGTGATGTTGGCAACCCGGCTCGCTCCGACGCGTGATTCGTTTGCCTACTACGACAAGATCGCGGCAGAGTTCGGCTATGAGGCCGGCCCCCAGCATCGCGGCTATTTGTGGAAGGTCCACGTCGACGAGACGGAGGAGCTGGCTGAGGAAGTCGGTCGGAAGTACCTCACCGGTCCAGGCAACATCTTCCTCGAAGGTTCGCGCGGAGACGTCAAGCGTCACATCCAGAACTTGCCGGGCATGATCGACCGTCGGCGATTGTTGCCAACGGCAGGCGTGCGGCACGTTGAGGAGTCGCGCGGTGCGAGCCAGGTCAATCCGGACGACTACAAGCGGCTGACGCTGGACGCCGCCGAGGGCTTTGTCGAGACAGAGGACACGTACCGCGGGCTGGAAGAGTCTTACAGCATCATCTCCGGCACGCCGAAGACGGTGATCCCGAAGATCCGGCATGTCCTGGAGTTCATCCGTCCCGGCAGTATCTGTTTCTGGGACGGGGACGGGTCGATGTCTCACGAGGACTCAATGCGCTCGCTCCGCCTGATGGGCGAGGAAGTGTTGCCCGCTGTCCGGGAGATGGCGCAGGAGCTTGACCTGCCCGGTCCGTTCGACCTCCCCGAGGATTCGGAAGCAGTCGGCATATCGCCGGCGGCGATGGCGACGGTTCAGAACCCGACCTAGCCGACCTGACCTCGGACAACGCATTTGTTGCCCTGAGCCCTGCCTATCGGACGTGGGCGCCGTTGTCTGGTGTTCGCGACGGGCACCAATTGCCATCGTCACACGAAATCCTTATGAACAGTCTTCGCTTGACTGCCTGATGCTTGCCGATCGTTCTGTGCGGTCAGGGCAGTGTTAATTGTTGAGGCTGCGTAAAGCGGTACTGGTGCGAGTAACGCATCGGTTGCTTGCCTTCGTCCTCAGGACGCAAAGTGCAAACAGCGCTTCGCGAGAGGACGGGTTGATGCAGGTCGCGGCCGGTGTCCGGCGATGGATCGTGGTCCTAGCGGCCCTGACGATCGTCCTGTTCGGAGGCGTCGTCGCAACGGCACAGTCGTCTGATCCGATCGTGCGATTCTTCGGGTTCAGCGGCGATGTCACGATCGATGGCGAACCGGTCGGGCCTGGCACCACAATTGCGGCGATGGTCGGCGACGAAGAGATCGGCAGTACCACGGTCAATCAGGCGGGCGCCTGGATCCTCGATATCTTCGTGCACGACCTGGGTCCCGACTCCTGCACCATGGCGCTTGTCGTGGATGGTCTCCGCGCTCCGGAGGAATGGCATTGCGGCGAGGCGAGGGTACGACTTGCACTGGTGCGCGACGGTCAGGATGGCGACTCCAGCAGTGCTCCTGACTCGCTGGAGGACAGCGAGGAAGACGAAACGGTGCAGAGCCAACCTCCCGACGCGAACGGGGAGAGCGGCTCGCAGGCGAGCGCTGAGCAGGACGACGCCGATGAATCAACAACTGAGACCGAAGAGGACACGGGAGTCGAGCAGTCACGGAACATCGTCCGACCTGGGGCTCCCAGCACAGGAACCGGCGGCGTGCTCGACGCCGAGGAATCGACGAACTGGCCGCGCGCGGTCGCCATTACTGCGCTGCTGACCTTCGGCATCGCTCTCATCGCGCTGCTGATGGGCGGTCGCACGAACAGTACGCAGTGAAACTCGACCTGCCGGACATAACTCAGGATTCGCGTGAGGAATGTGACCGGGGAGCAATGAATCTACAACCAGTCGCTCGCTTGGCGCAGCGCGGGCACTGCTGAAAGGAACGAGCGATGCCAACAGGCGACGCCCCACGCGGCTTGCGCAACCTCCGCGATTGGGGCAATCTGCTTCGCCTCGCAGTCGCGGTAGCGATGGCTGCGGCGGGGCTGTGGCTCCTGGCTGCCGGACTGGTTGCCGGCGTCCAGGCGCAGAGCCAGTCCGACTCGTCCCAGAGCCCGGACCACTTCTACTACCAGTTCTACGGCTATGCGCGTGATGTCACCATCGACGGCGAGGCCCTGCAGCCGGGCGACTCGATCACGCCGATTCTCAATGGCGACGCGGTGAAACCCGCCCAGGTCCAGGACAACGGGTTCTTCGTCACGTTCCGACACGATGTCAGCAAGCCCGCGATCGGCGACTGCAAGGTGGTGTACCTGGTCCGGAGCCAGCGTCAAGCCAACCCGGTTCAGTCGGACGAGTTCACGTACCAGAAAGGTTGCGGCGATATCCAGGTGCGGCTCTCGCTGTCCTCGGCGGATACGGCTTCATCGGACGATCCTCCCGCGCCTGCGCAACAGACTGGTCAGCTGGAAGCCGACGAGCAGGACCAGGCGGACGACCTGATGGAGGAGCAATCCGATCAGTCTGTTGCACCTCAGGAGGATGAAGCGGAATCGGACGACGAGATGATGCAAGAGGAGCCCGAACGCGACGAGCTAGACGACGCGGCTGACGCCGCAGACGGTCAAGCGGCTCCCGAACCGCTGCGCCCTAACGCTCCCCGGACCGGCTCGGGTGGTCTTGACACCGAGCGCACCCGGACCAACTGGTCTCTCGTTGTCGCTACGGTCGCGTTGCTCGGCGTGATGGTCACCAGCGTGTTGGTGCTCATGCGCCGCCGCAGGGACCAGTCACCTCAGTAGCCAGTTAAGCAGCAGTGCAGGGTTCGCCAGCCGAAACCCCCGCAGGCAGCACCAGGTGGAGAGTCAGACGATGCGCTTGATGAATCGCCCGAAGTTGACAGATGTCAGGACGCGATCAAACAGACCGATGTCGAACTGGAAGCAGCGGGGACGCCGACAAATGATGGGCCTGGATTCCGCCCCTGGAGGCAGGCGATCGTCCGGTAATCGTCAATCGCCGGTTCCAAACGCGCCGATACCGAAACGACAGCCCGGAATGGCGGCGTGACGGCGGCGACCATCGTGTTGTCGACTGCAGTTGAGACGATTGCCCGGGATTGGGCGCATCGCAGGTGCGATGCGGGCAAATGGTGCTGCTAACCTGAGAACTGATTGCGCGAGAGCGAGAGTTGCAGAGTTAGAGGAACTGAGCGCACATGCTATTGGTGACCCGCAAGGATCAGGAGAGTCCTGAAGCCCTGATTCGCCGCTTCAACAAGATGGTGCAGCGCGACGGTGTGTTGCAGGAGTCGAGGCGACGACGCCGATTTATCAGCAATCGAGAAAAGCAACGCCAGGCGGAGCGCCGGGCCGCGCGTCGCCGGAGACGGGCGATGGTCAAGGTTCGCCGTCCGCGCATGCCTCGCTGATTCCTTCGGTTGTTCCTGCAACCAACTTCATTCCTGTTTACTCAATCCTGACCAGGGCCTGACC
>VXTH01000059.1:5434-6396 GCA_009837565.1 Chloroflexota bacterium
GGCCTGATGTAGCTGCGTACCCTCGACCTTGAGACTGTTGATCGCAGCGAAAGGTCTGGGCGTCGTGCCACCTATCGACAACAGCGGCAAGACCGTCCTCGTCGTTGATGACGAGGCGAACATCCGCGAGCTCTGCGCGCTCTATCTCGAGCGCGACGGATTCGCCGTGATCACGGCCAACGACGGAGAGTCTGCGCTGAGCGCCGCCCGGGAGCAATCGCCCGATCTGATCGTGCTCGATCTCATGTTGCCGGGGAAGTCCGGGTTCGAAGTGACCCGCGAGCTGCGCGCGGATGCCGGCGACATTCGCCTGGTCCCGATACTGATGCTGACCGCACGTTCGGAAGACGTCGACCGCATCGTGGGCCTGGAACTGGGCGCCGATGATTACCTGGGCAAGCCGTTTCACCCGCGCGAGTTGACCGCCCGGGTCAAAGCGATCTTGCGCCGGGCTTCATCATCGGAGACGCGCGGCGTCCCGCACGCTTCCCGCGGCAGGATCGACGTCGGCCCGCTGCGCATTGATTGGGACCGGAGGGAGGCGACGATCTCGGGACGAACGCTCAGGCTGCGCAACAAGGAATTCGAACTGCTCAGGCAGCTGGCCGAGTACTGCGGCATCGTACTCACCCGCGAGCAACTGCTCGAACAGGTCTGGGGCTACGAGTACTTCGGAGAGACCAGGACGGTCGACGTGCACGTCAATCAGCTCCGCCGCAAACTCGCGCCCAACGACGACGATCCCGGCGTGGCCATCGTCACGGTCAGGGGAGTGGGATACAAGCTCGTGGAGACCGGTGGTCCCGCCTCGAACTGAAGCCGGGTCGGAATCTTCGTCGAGAGGCTCGCGGAATCACACAGATTGTGCTGCACACAGGTGGAATGAACTGGACGATTCCAGACGAATCTGGACAAATCTGGACAAATCTGAACACCAAAACGAACGATCTCCAGTCCAGCAC
>VXTH01000086.1:0-3221 GCA_009837565.1 Chloroflexota bacterium
GCACGGTTTGGGGCCGTGAGGCCGGCGGTTCAAATCCGCCCACCCCGACCACTCCAGTCCTCCCACCGCCTCAGAGCCGAGGCTTCAACATTTCCTCGAGGCTCGGCGGGCGTTCCGCGAGCACGCCGTCGGCCAGCAACTCTCCGACCTCCGCCTCACTCATGCACAGCACTTGCGTCAGCACTGCGGCATTGTGCTCACCCAGGCCGGGCGCTCCACGGCGGTATGTCGGCGGGGTCCGGCTCAACCGAATCGGGCAGCCCGGATACCTCAGCACGCCCATGTCGATTCCGCCGACTTCGGCCCAGAACTGCCGCTCGGCCAGGTGCGTCGACTCCAACAGGTCGCGTGCATCCGCCAGGCCGGCGGCAATCACGCCCGCCGACTGCAGCCGCATCGCGGCCTCGCCTGGCGAGATCGAACGCGTCCAGATACTCAATCCGGCATCGATCTCGTCGTGCCGCGTCTCACGCTCCCACAACTCGTAACCATGCCAGGCGTCCGGCAACTCGGCGACCCGGCAGAGCGACCGCCATTCCTCATCGGATGTCACTGAAATCGCCAGCCAGCGGTCATCGCCGAAACACCGGTACACGCCCTGTGGCGCCACGCCCTGTTCGCGATTCCCACGACGCGGCGGAGGCTGTCCGACGACCTGCGCCGAGAGCAACTCATCGCCGGCAAACGTGCCCATGGACTCGATCATTGCCGTCTCGACCCGCTGGCCTTCGCCGCCGGAGGAGATCCGCTGCCATAGGCCGACCAGCGTACCGGCCACGGCGCTCATGCCCGAAACCGGATCGGGCCAGGCGACGCCGGACCGGAACGGAATGCCGTCCGCGTATCCCGCCATCATCGTCATTCCCGTCGCGGCTTCAATCACCGGGCCGAGCGCGACCCGGTTGGAGCCCGGACCGCTGGAACCATAGCCGGGCATTGACGTATGGATGATCGACCGGTTGATCCCCTGTAGCGAATCCCAGTCCAGTCCCCACTGCGGAAACACTCGCGGGGAGAAATTCTCCAGGATGACGTCCGACTCCCCGATCAGATCGCGAAACAGGTGCTGGCCTCGACTGGTCGACAGGTCGATCGAGAGCCCCTGTTTGTTTCGGGCCAACTTGTTGAATCCGCCGTTCCGATTCCAGTGGCGCTCACCCAGCTCGTTATCCGGATACAGATGGGTGAGTTCGGCAAGGTCGTCCGCGACTTCCAGAGGTCCGCGATTCCATGGCGACTCAATGTGGATGACCTCAGCTCCGAGATCTCCCAGTAGTCGACCGGCAATCGGTCCGGCCCAGACCCGAGTCAGGTCGAGGATTCGCAACCCTGACAGCGGACCCTGTTCCAGAGGTTCACCGGTCGGCGGCGCTGGTTCAGGATCTCCCTGAACGGAGAGATCGTCAACGGCGATCCTTGTCGGCGGTTGAGGTGAACCTCCGGCCAGATCCGAACCCAGCCGGAATGGCCCGCGTGGAATCACTCCGGTGCCGCGCTCGTCGTCGAGCGGGACGAAAAACTCGCGAGCGGCCATGTGCGGATCGGCCAGGAACTCGTGAGTGCTCCAGACGGGTCCCATCGGCGAAAACGTGGCTTCGCCGAGCTCGCAGAGTTCTTGCGAGGTCTGCGACATGAGCCAGGGACGCAACGCCGTGTCGAACGCCTTCTTGTTCCTGCCTCGCGATTCGTTCGTGGCGAAGCGAGAATCGTCAAACAGGTGCCCCATCCCGCCAGCCTGGAGGAACGGTTCCAGCTTCGTCCCGGTCGCGTGACCGAGGAAGATGAATCCATCGGCGCACTCGTACACGCCGGCCGGATGCCACATCCCTGGCTGAGCATTGCCGTCTCGCCTGAGAATGTGACCGGCGTGCGTCCACATCGTAGTCGTGTGCTGATGCATCGCCACCATCGCCTCGAGGTGCGACACCTCGACCGTCTGGCCTTCGCCCGTCGACTCGCGCGCAATCAACGCCGCGAGTGCCCCAATGAAGCCATACATGCCGGCCGCGTATTCGGTGTGTCGACCATGCCGGCGAAACGGATGCCGGTTCGCTTCGCCGTTGAGGTACATGTGGCCGCTGGCCGCGTCGTCGGTGAAGACGTTCGATCTGCGACGCGACCAGGCTCCTGACAACCCAAACGGCGAGATGTAGACCCTGACCAACCTCAACGCTTCCAGTTCCTCCGTCACTGGCGTCAGAGGATCAGGTGCGGAGCTCTCTATCACTACGTCTGATAGCGAAATCAATCGCTGGATGTCGGCAGAACCGGCATCCGCTTCGAGAACGAACTTGGACGTATTGCAGAAGGCCCAGATCGAGCCCACGTCCGAGTCTCCAAGGCTGTGAGCGTTGAGCAACTCTCCGTGATGGATCAGCGGATCTCCATCCGGCGGAACGACCTTGACGACCTGGGCGCCATAGTCGGCAAACATCTTGGCGGCAAAGGCGCCCGCGTGCGAACCCGCCAGCTCCACAACGCGCAGCTCACTGAACGGCTTGGTCATCGTCGACCGCGCTCCAATCGATGCTCTGGACAGTGTCCGTTAAGCTATCGCCCGTACGCTTCGAACGAACACGAAAGGACCCGCCAGTGGCAACCGACCACTTTCCGATTGAAGCTGGGCACATCATGCTCTTCGCCCGCTCGATCGGCGACGACAACCCGATCTATCACGACGCCGACGCGGCAACCGGCACCGAGCCGGGCCACGTCATTCCTCCCCCAACGTTCGTTCAGGCCTCGGCTCAGTTCACGGACGGCTACGTCCTCCGACCAGTGGTCGGCGAGCCCTGGTTCGGCTCGGGCAAAGAGCCAACCGGTGTGAAGCGCGAATCCTCGGGCGGCAGTGGTGGCACCGGCTTCCACGCCGAGCAGCATTACGAGTACCACGCGCCGATCCAGCCTGGCGACGTGTTGAAGGCCGTCGACAAGCCCGGCAACTCATGGAGCCGCGAAGGCCGCCGCGGAGGCACGTTGAAGTTCAACGAGTCGATCACCGAGTACTACAACCAGGACGGCGTGCTGGTTGTCACGGCCCGTTCGGTCGGCGTGCAGACCTCACGAGTGGTCGAGTAGCGTCCAGGATTCGAAGAGAAAGCAGAAGAGAGCCAACCATGCCGCTTAGCAAGGCCAACCTCAGCGTCGGCGACCAGCACAGCGAACAGGTCGTTGACAATCTCACCCGCACCCAGATCATCCAGTACGCCGGCGCCTCCGGC
>VXTH01000086.1:3231-6366 GCA_009837565.1 Chloroflexota bacterium
CTGCACACCGACGAAATCTTCACCACGCAGGTCGCGGGTTACCCGACCGTCTTCGCCCACGGCATGCTCAGTATGGGCCTGACCGGCAAGATGCTGACCAACTACGTCGGCGACGGCCGCCTGACCAACTACGGCGTCCGCTTCGTCGCGCAGGTCTGGCCCGGCGACAGCCTGACTGCCACCGCCACCGTTGAGGGCATCCGGGAGGAAGACGGCGTGAGCCTCGTCGACCTTTCGGTCTCGACGGTCAACCAGGACGGCGCGGAAGTCGTCAAGGGCTCCGCAACCGCCCGAATCGACGAGTAGCAGATCCTGAGCGCCGACGATCGCTCTCCGTCGCCCTGACGGAGACTTGCGCACAAGTCAGGTAATGTCGCCCCTGCGAAGGCGGGGGCGCTGTGGCCAGTTGGTTCACGCAGCGCCCCCGCCTTCGCGGGGGCGACTTCATTGGAGGACTAAACGCAGGTCGCCTAACGGCGGGAGGAGCCGAACTCGGAGGGTGGCTCCCCTTACCTCTCACGATCGTTCGGTGGCGTGTTCTCTGCGACGAGATCCGAGATATCGGGAATCAACCGGTCGACGATCCCCATGATCAGCATGAATGGTACGAAGCCGATTCCCGTGCCAATCGCCCACCACCACTCGGCCGCGACCAGCGCCAGTACGCAGCCGGAAAAGGTCAGGCCCATCCCCAGGATCGATATCACCCGCAGCACCACCGCGAGCGGTGGAATCGGAGGAATCTGGGGCGGCTGCGACGACATGAACTTCGCTCTTCGCTGACTATGACTCGGTGATCGTCACCGACTTCATCTTCGGTCCTGGCTGGCGCGATTGTCGGGGATCCTGCGGGTCGCGGTCGGGGAAGGCGAGTACGACTTCCATGCCCGACGTCACCTTGCCGAACGCCGTGTACTGACGGTCGAGGAACGTCGCGTCGGCGTTGCAGATGAAGAACTGGCTGCCCGCCGAATTCGGATCCTGCGCCCGCGCCATCGACAGCACACCTTCGACGTGCGCCGTGTCGTTGAACTCGGCCGGAACGTTGTAGCCCGGTCCGCCCGTTCCGGTGCCGGTCGGGTCGCCCCCCTGGGCCATGAATCCGCTGATAATCCGGTGAAAGGTCACGCCGTCGTAGAAGCCGTCATTGGCGAGGAACACGAACGAGTTGACGTGCTCAGGCGCCTTGTCTGGCCAGAGTTCGAGCTCGATCGTGCCGCCGTCTTCCATCTCGATCGTGGCCCCGTACGAAACGCCTTCCTTGAGCGCCATTGCCGGTCGACTGCTGTAACTGGCCATCACTAACCTCGGTTTCCTGGGCAAGCGTCGGCGACGCCCGCTATTGCTCGATAATCCGAATCGCGACGATCTTCGGCCCGGCAGGTGGGGTGGGTATCGCTGCCGGATCGCGAGTGTCGAAGGCGTACAGCAAGTCCAGGCCCGACGTCACCATGCCGAACGACGTGAACCCCTGATCGTCCAGGTGGTCCTGGTCGCCGAGCTTGATGAAAAACTGCGACGACGACGCGCCCAATCCGCTGCGCGCCATCGAAACGATCCCAATCGGCGTGACCGACAGCGCGCGCTCGTTGCCGTCATGAATCGGTTCGTCTGGAAGGGTGTACCCGGCGCTCCCGGTCCCTGTTGCTGTGGGATCACCGGCCTGGGCGACGAAACCGGGAACAACTCGGTGGAAGGTCAGATCGTCGTAGAAGCCCTCGCGGGCGAGGAAGACGAAGTTGTTGACGTGTTCCGGCGCCAGGCCTTCGTACAGATCGATGACCACGATCTCGCCATTCTCCAACTCGATCTCGGCGGTGTAGTCGACGCCTTCCGCCAGGCCGTACACGGGCGGTGCATCCCAGCGTGGCTTGCCTTCAACCGCGCCGGTATCGACCTCCGACCCGGTTCGACGAACCGGGGGAGGATCGGTCGTTGGCGACGGCCCGCTACTGTCGAACGCGACGACAGCCAAACTGGCGATGAGCGTGACTGCCAGAATCAATCCGACTGTGGCGATCACCGGGCGCGAGAAAATCCTCGAACGTCGGACGCCGCCGCGGTCGAATCCTTGCGACGCAGCTCGGCGACGCGCTAACCGCTGGGGACGCGTTCGAGCGCTGCGACCTCGTTGCGACACCGGCTGTCCCCTCAGTCCACTCGGCCCGTCGGCACGCTCAGGAACTTACGCTATCACCGCTCTACGTTATGACGACGGGCACACGACTGGAGAGGCCTCCAACCGCCAATGAACGCCGCAGAACGCTACAACGCGATGGTCACCGCTCGTCAGCAGCAACAGTCCCGGTTCGCCACCCCGTTCGGTGAGTCCTACTGGGAGCGCTTCGCGCACACCTACCGGTTCGATCCTCACCGTCTGCCCGAAGCCTCCATCAGGGAGGTGATTCGCCGGATGGAGATGGAGGATGACATCATCGAGGTCGGCGGCGGCGCCGGCCGGGTTGGCTTGACGCTCGCCCTGCGAGGCAAGTCGTTGCGCAACGTGGAGCCCTCGGCGGCGATGCGAGAGCAGTTCCGGCTGGCCGTCTGGCAGCACGGAATTCAAAATGCCGAGGCCATCGCCTCATCCTGGCCGATGCAGGAGCCGATCAGCGCCGACCTGGTCGTGACTGCCGACGTCACCTACTTCATTTCCGAAATCGAATCGTTCCTCCGCGCCATGCATGAGGCGGCGCGACGCCGAGTCGCCATCCTCACCTGGACGGTGCCGCCTCCAAATGTGAACGCCGCGCTGTTCCGGCTCGCCTTTGGCGAGGACGAGGCTCCCTCGCCGGGCTTCCGCGAGCTGTTGCCGGTCCTCTGGGAGATGGACATCGTGCCGGACGTCCTACTCGCGGATGAAGGATTCGCGTGGCCTGAGAGACGGCCCACGAACGACGACGAGGCCTTGCAGTTCATCTACCGCGAGCTGAGTCCGCGAGACGAGGACGCGGTCGCCGAGCGTTTGCGTCCCCGGCTCGGTGAGCTGTTTATGCGCGACGACGCCTACTTCCCCGCATGGCGGACACCCTCGCAAGCCATGTTGATTACCTGGGAGACGAACTGACCGAACAGGGCGCCGCTGGTACCCCCGGTAGGATTCGAACCTACGCTCCCGGCTCCGGAGGCCGGTGC
>VXTH01000269.1:0-6350 GCA_009837565.1 Chloroflexota bacterium
TTGCCAAACGAGGCGACGTTGGAGAAGTTGATGCCTCGGCGGACGCCTTCGCCGACCACCTCGGAGGCGTTCATGCCTGATTGCGAGAGCATGCCGACGCGTCCGGGCGTGGTGGAGCCCTCTTCCATCCAGGAGACGCCGCCACGGGTTGAATGGAGGCCCATGCAGTTCGGGCCGATCATGCGAATGCCGGCTTCGTGCAGTCTGCGCAATACTTCGGTTTCGAGGTCGGCCCGCTCGGTGCTGCCGGTTTCGCCGAAGCCTGCCGTAAACAGGTGGACGACTTTGACGCCCTTGGCGATCGCGTCGTCAATCAGACCGAGAATCGCGGAGGCAGGAACGGCGGAGATCAGCGACTCCACAGGTCCGGGGACGTCGGCAAGCGACTGGTAGAGCGGGGTGCCGTCGAGGAGTTCACCGCCACGAGGATTCAGGCAATAGAGGCTCGGTACCCGGTTGAGATTTCGGATGCCGCGGAGGAACATCTGGCCGCCGCCCCAGCCGGTTGTCCGCGGCGAGACGCCGGCGATGGCGATCGAGCTCGGCGCGAACGCGGTCCGCAGCGCGGTCTGAGCGTCGGCCCGTCGGCTGGAATCTGAAGGAACAAGGGTCATGTCGGGCCTTCCCAGTAGGCGCCCGAGTAGCGTATCAAGCGAGGTGCTGATGTCCGAGACTGTCGTTCCTTCGAGGCTCGGTTCGATCGATGCGATGTGGCATCCGCCGTTGACCACTGCCCCGCGCGGCGCGGTGTTGTGCGTCGGCGGATTCGACGGGGGCTTCAACGGTCCGGCTGAGGGCATCTACGGCGACCTGGGCAACGCGTTGCCGGAGCTCGGAATTGGAGTCCTGAGGTTGGACTTCCGGGTCAAGACATCGCCGGGTCCAATTGATGACGGCACCCTCGACGTCATGGCCGGGATCGACTGGCTGGTCGAGCAGGGAATCGCACGCGTTGCGCTGATTGGACACTCGTACGGCGGTGCGATCGTGGTCAGGGCTGCGTTCCGGTCGGACGCAGTTGCGGGGACGTGTGCGCTGTCAACCCAGACAATGGGGATTGAGCCGGATGAGGTCAAGTCGCTCGCGCCTCGTCCACTTCTGTTGATTCATGGCGGCGCGGATTGGCGGCTGCCGCCCCGGTTGTCGGAATGGGTGTACTCGCTGGCTGGCGAGGGTCGTGAATTGCACATCCTCGACGGTGCGACGCACTCCCTGCGTCAGCGTCGGGATGATCTGTGGGTGTTGCTGTTGGACTGGATCGATCGGGTGTTGCCCGTCACCGAACTTGAGCGATGAACCGAGCTTGGGAGATACCCGCGGCAAGCGCGGGTATGACGAATCTCGGATCAGATCGGCGGACGCTGCCAGCCGCCGAGGTCGTTCTCCAGAGCCGCCGCCAGTGCCAGGGTGACATCCTCTCGCCAGGGGTGGGCGAGGACCTGGATGCCGATCGGCAGGCCATCGCTGGATTCGCCGCAGCGGAGGGCGGTACCGGGCCAGCCAGCGATGTTACAGGGGCCGGTGTAGAACATGGTGCGCAGCTCCTTGCTGAAGGTCTGGCCGTGTTCCGGGGCCGCGCGGGCCGCAACCGGCGCGATGATGGCGTCGTAGGGCTGGATGAATTGCAGCATCTCGCTGCGGAAGCGGTCCTGGTATTCGAGCGACTCGGTGAACACGTCGGTGTCGGTTGGCTCGATTAGGTCGAATCCCTTCTTGAGGAACTCCGACTCCTCGTTGGTGCCCCATTTGTTGAGCATGCGCTGAACCCAGCCTCGGCCGTCGCCGCCGCCGACGCGCGGCCACATGTCGACGTACTCGGCCAGGGGAGGGGGCGTGTCGTGCTCGACCGACCCCACGCGCTCTGCCAGGGCGGTCACGGCGGCGTCGAGCACCGCGCGCGTATCGTCGTCGGCTTCGAGATAGCCGTCGACATCGCAGTACCAGGCGATGTTGAGGCTGGCCAGGTCGACGTCGGCGGGATTGCGCAGCGGGACCGGATGAATGAATGGATCGACGCCGTCGGGGCCGGAGATGATCGGCAGCGAGAGGACGAGGTCGTCCACGTAGCGGCACATGGGACCGATCGTGGTCCAGGCGTCGAGCGCGCCCATCCCCCAGGGCACGATGTGTCCGGTCCGAGGCACGCGTCCGGCCGTGGGCTTGATCCCGCAGATGCCGCTGAAGTGTGATGGCAGGCGGATGCTACCGCCGGTGTCGCTGCCCAGGTCAAGCGGCGAACCGCCTGCCGAGACAATCGCCGCCGCACCCCCGCTGGAACCGCCGGGCGTGCGCTCGGGATTGAACGGATTGCGGGTCTGTCCGTAGATCAGGTTGTCGGTCTCGCCGGCGAGGGTCAGCTCGGGGGTATTGGTCTTGCCCATCAAGATGGCGCCGGCGGCGCGCAGGCGGGCCGTGACTGTGGAATCCGCATCAGGCACGAAGTCCTTGCGGCCGAGGGTGCCTCCGGTCGTGATCACGCCTTCGGTGTCGTGCGAGTCCTTGAGCGTGATCGGGACGCCATGCAGCGGACCGAGTTCGTCGCCGCGGGCAATGGCTGCATCTGCCTCTGCCGCCTCGGTGCGGGCCCGATCGGCGCAGAGTTGGACGACGGCGTTCAGCGTCGGATTGACCTCGTCGATCCGGGCGAGGTGCGCCTCGAGAACGTCCGACGCCGAGACTTCACGCTCGCGGATGGCTCGGGAGATTTCTGTGAGAGAAGAGTAGGTGTCGACCATCGGGCGCCTCCGGGCGATTGCCGCAAGACGCCTCCGGCGCGTCAGCGGCCCTTGAATTGGGCGGGACGCTTTTCGGCGAAGGCGGTGGTGCCTTCGCGTGCGTCCTCGGTGACCATGATTTCAGAGTAGAGCTGCGATTCCAACGCCATGCCATCGGCGAAGCCCGTCTGGAGCAGCACCCCTTCGTAGGCGGCGCGCTTCGATGCCCGGACGGCGAGCGGTCCGTTGGATGCGATCTCTTCGGCCCATTCTCGGGCGGTGGGCAGCAGATCGTCGGGCGTGGTGACGGCGTTGGCGAGGCCGATCCGTTCGGCCTCGCGTGCGTCGAGGTGGTTGGCTCGGAGGAGGAGCGCGAGCGCCTTACCGAACGGGACGTAGGGGGCCAGGCGTTGAACCTGGCCGCCGCCGGGCAGCAGACCGCGTTTGGGGGCCATTGAGCCGATCCGAGCCGTGTCGCTCATGATTCGCAGGTCGCAGGACAGGGCGAGGGCGAATCCGCCGGCCAGGCACCAGCCGTTGATCGCCGCAATTGTCGGCTTCCAGGTCTTGTCGGGACCCCACGAGGACAGGCCAGTGGCGTTGGCCGCAGCCGACTCACGGTTCGAAGCCGACCTGGCGGCGCGATTGATCTCATCGTCGTGTGCATCGGGTCGGACGAGGTCGCGGCCGGCGCAGAATGCCCGTCCCGAGCCCGTGATGATTGCGACGTGGAGGTTGTCGTCCTGATCGAACGCCGCCCAGAACTCGTCCAGTTGGCGAGACATCTCGGGATTGATGGCGTTCATGCGCTCCGGGCGATCGAGCGTGATCGTGGCGATCTTGCCGTCGGTGTCGATGCGGACCGTCATTGGCGTCTATCCGCCCGCGACTGCGGGGACGATTGATACTTCGTCGCCCTGGCTGAGGGGAGTATGCAAGCCGTCGAGGAAGCGCACGTCTTCGCCGTTGACGAAAAGGTTGACGAAGCGGCGAATCTCGCCATCCTCATCAACGATCCGATCGCCGATACCTGGGAACTGGCGCTCGAGATCGAGGACGAGGTGTTGCAGGGTCTCGCCGCCTGCCTCGACGACATCGCGGTCGGAGGTCAGGGAGCGCAGTGGAGTTGGAATGCGCACGGATACGCTCATCGATGGAGCTCGATTCGTTCTGCTGTTGTGTCGATGGTTCAGAGACTAGCGCGGGATTGCGGCACGGTCTGCGCTGATCGATGCAGTTCCGACGAGGACGCTGCCGCAGTGGGGATCGGGGCTGCTATGCGTCTGGCTGGTCCGCTTCCCAGAGGACCTGACAGGGGCCGCAAACAATGGCGGATATCACTTCGCGGCCGCCGTCGCCATCCAGATCAAGGGTCTCGTATTCGATGTCCGCCTCGACGCCGCAGTCGGGGCAGAGCGGCCGCAGCACGTAGTCGAAATCTCCCGAGGTGACCGAGCTGCGATGAACGAGCGTGTCGATGTCGACCCACTCGTCGAACGGTACGGAGCGGACGGCGAAACTGGCCAGGTCGGCAGAGAGGTCGGCCGACATGCCCTCAGTGGGCGGATCACCGGGCGTCCGTCCGCCGCTACGTGTACTCATATGCGCAGTGTACGGATGCGCAACGGTCTAGCGACGGTACATGGAGCGAACGGCGGAATCCGCGTCGTCTTCGCTCCAGGCCTGGCGGTTGGGGCCGCGGCGACCGGTGAAGATGTCGGAGTTGTTGATCCGCTTGTCTTCCGGGATTGAATTGTAGAACTCACGTAACGAGTTACAACGTACGCAGTGTCCTACTGAAGTGGCGCCGTCGGGCGTGTCAACCATCCAGATGTGAGCACATCCCTGTGGGGCAGCGGCTTCCCCGGCTACAGCTGTAACCATTGGAATCTCCGGGGAGATCGGCCCGCCGCCTGGCGTCCTGTTCGCGGGAGATTGTACTTGCCATATCGCCCGCGCCTGACATTACGTTCGCCGATTGAGTTAACTTTGTCAACTCGATGTAACGTTCGACGTTATGTCTCCTCGTCGTACAATTGTACTAAATGTGCGTTCTAATGTTGAATTGTCTAATCGATATACGTATCAGGCGCTGATCAACTTGCAGGCTCCATCGTTTTGATGAATTCCAGAGCGCCCTCGGGGTGGGCGTTGAAGTCGCGCGGGGCGTCGATGATGTGCCGCACCACGCCGTCGGGGTCGATCACGTAGGTTGTCCGCGAGGTGATGCCGCGCTCTTCGTTGAGAATGCCCCAGGCCTTGCCTGTCCGGCCCCAGGGGAAGTCGCCGAGCAGGGGAAATTCGAGTCCCAGTTCGATCGCATAGGCGCCATTGGCGAAGGGGGAGTCGACGGAGATGCCCAGCACCTGGGCGCCCGCCTCCTGGAACTCCTGGTGCAGTTCCTGGAAGCGGCTCAGTTCGTTGGTTCAACCGCCGGTGAAGGCGAGCACGTACCAGGCGACCACCACCGTCTGGCCGCGATACTCGGAGAGAGTGTGTTCCTTACGGTCGCCGTCCATCAGCGTGAAGTCGGGCGCTACCTGTCCAATTTCGACTGCCATGGGATCGATCCTGACTGCGCCCGTCGTTCGGGCTCGATTGTTGGGGCACTGTCCGTAGCTTAGTCGCTGGGTATACTCCGGCCATGGCTAACGGCGCCGAGTATGACCTGGGTGCGGCGGAGGCTCTGGAAGCGGAAGCGATCGGCCCGCCCGGTAAGCGACGGATCCGGCTGCGCGTGATTGCGGGAGATCAGACGGCCTCGATCTGGTGCGAGAAGACGCAGGTGAGCGCGCTGGCCGAGGCGATTCAACAGGTCCTGGCCCGTCATCGGCGAACCGGTGAAGGACGACGTCCGCCGTCGCGGCCGCTCGAACCTTTTCCGGACCGGGCCACGCACGACTTCCTTGCCGGACGGATCGCTCTGGGTTACGACGAGGACGCTGATGCGATCACGCTGTTCGCTACCGATGTGGAGCAGGACGGGCCAAATGCGACGCCGACACTGCGGGTCGATCTCGACCGGCAGGCGGCGCGGCTATTCACTGTCCAGGCAGAGGAGACGGTAGCCGGAGGGCGTCCGACCTGTCCGCTCTGCCAACAACCGGTCGAGGGCGCGGAGCATCTCTGTCCCCGAAGCAATGGTCACGCCGAGGATGCGCTTGCCGAAATCGGGCCGCCCGAATTCTAGGCCCGGAGGCAAGTCTTGACGACCCATGAAGGCGCGCGGTCCCGAGACTGGCTGACGGTGCGGGCCGCGCCTCAGCATGCGGCGTTTCTACGCACGGTCGCACGCGCGGCCTCCGGCATTCCGCCGCGGCGGCCGCCCCTCTGGACGCTGCAGTACGCCTTCTCGCTGCTCGGGACGGCGTCATTCTTCGCCTGCTTCTTCTACCTGACGACGACGCTGCCGCGAGAGATGACGGACCTTGGCTTCAATCTCTTCGAGATCGGCCTGGTGGTCGGCGGCTATGCGGCCATCCCAATCTTCCTGCGGCCGCTGGTGGGCCGCTGGAGCGATGGCGGCCATCGGATCCGTCAGATGCGGATTGCGCTAATCACCTTCGTCGCGTCGTTCATCTTGATGATCTTTACCGAGAATCTCTGGGCGTTGTTTGCGCTGCGTTGCGTGCTGGG
>VXTH01000082.1:0-6307 GCA_009837565.1 Chloroflexota bacterium
AACGACAAGGTGACCAACGACGCAGCGGCCGACATACGCGGCATCGCGAAACATCGCGGCCGAAACGAGGAATGGGCGGAGCAGGCGGTTCGGGAGTCGGTGTCGGTCACCGGCGACGAGGCGGTGGCACTGAATGTGGTCGATCTGGTCGCCGCCGACTTGCACGACTTGATCGCTCAGATTGACGGACGGTCAATTCTGTTGGAGCCGGACGGCGAGCGCATCACGCTGGAGATCGCCGATGCGCCGATCGTGGAGACGAACTACAACTTCGCCGAATCGGTGTTGGACGTGATTGCGGATCCAAACATTGCCTTCCTGTTCACGTCGATCGGCAGTCTGCTGCTGTTGATTGAGGCATTCTCTCCGGGACTGGTCGGACCGGGCGTATTCGGCGTGATCATGTTGATCTTCGGGTTCTTCGCACTGGGGCCGCTCGACACCAACCCGGCCGGGATTGCGCTGCTGGTGTTGGCGATCATCCTGCTGGTTGCGGAGGTGTTCGTCGCCGGATTTGGTTTCCTGGGGATTGGCGGGATCATTGCGTTGGTGCTGGGTGGATTGCTGTTAATCGGTGACGCCTCGGTTGATGCGGAGAAGGTGTCGATCTGGGCACTGGTGGTCGGGGCCGGGTTGGTTGGAGTGGTTGTGTTCGGACTGGGCACCCTGATTGCCGTGGATCGGCGCAAGCCGAAGTGGTCGTTCCAGGCGTCTCACGGAATCGTGGGCAAGGCCGGCCATGCGCATAGCGCGCTGTCGCCGGGCGGGACCGTGATGGTAGATGCAGAGCTGTGGTCGGCGAGGGCGGCCGCCGGGGTTGAGATCGCGGAGGGAACCTCGATCAACGTGATCGGGATGGAAGGGCTGACGGCGATCGTCGAGTCGTCGGAGAGTGAGGAGGAGCTGGATGAGTGAGTCGAAGTTCGACCGCTACTTCGCAGAGCTCGAAGAAGCTGAGCGTGCCGTCGCGTACCGGATTCGGGATGCGTTGCGCGACGCGCTGGGAGCCAATCCGAAGATTTCCGAGACGACGAAGTGGAGCTATCCCGCCTGGGTGCATGCGGGCAAACGCGGCAACATCTGCAGCATCATGGGCGCCAACGGATACGTGCGGCTGCAGTTCTTCCGAGGAGCGGAGCTACCTGAGGCCGAGGCCCGGCTTGAGGGCACTGGCAAGGGGATGCGGCATCTGAAGGTGTGGTGCGATAGGGAGTTCCCAGCTAAGGCAATTCAAGGATTGGTAGCGGATGCAGTTGCCTTGCATGCGGGGCAGGACGGATAACTGAATACGGCAAGGCGACGGGCCCTCACCCTAACCCTCTCCCTCAGGGAGAGGGGACCAGAACGGGAGTATGGAAGAGCCGCCTAGTACGAGTGGATTGCGCGTTTGGCGTTTCGCGGGCGCTGGGGGATTCGGGCGGCTCGGCCGGTTCGGTCGCGGAGGTAGTAGAGGCGGGAGCGGCGAACACGGCCTCGGCGGGTGACCTCGACCTTTTCGATCCTCGGTGAGTGATAGAGGAAGGTGCGCTCGACGCCGATGCCCTTGGTTACGCGGCGGACGGTGAAGTTGGAGGACGAGCCCTGCTTCTTGCGTCGGATGACGACGCCCTCGAAGACCTGGGTGCGCTCGCGGTCGCCCTCGACGATCACTGCGTGGACGCGGACGGTGTCACCGGGCTGGAATTCCTCGATATCCGGATTACGTTCATAGGTCAGGAGATCGCTGCGGTCCATGATCAGCTCCGGATAGGAAGGTTGGGAAACGGGCTGGAGGTCGTGGTTTCATCTTACGACCGAACCCGGCTTGCGTTCTAGCCGATCGTGGTTGCGGCCTCGAGGTCAGGTGGTTGTCTCCGACACATCGTCGTCCTCAGACAGTAAATCGGGACGGCGGGCGCGGGTGCGCTCGATCTGCCGTTCTCGACGCCAGCGCTCCACTGCGCCGTGGTCGCCGCTGAGCAGAACATCGGGCACACGCCAGCCGCGAAACTCCGGCGGCCTTGTGTACTGGGGATACTCGAGCAGCCCGGCGCTGAATGACTCCTCGACCGTCGACTGGGGTGAGCCCAGCGCACCGGGTTGGAGCCGGACGAGGGCGTCGACCAGCACAACAGCTGCCGGCTCACCTCCAGAGAGCACGTAGTCGCCGATGGAGATCTCCTCGTCGACCAGGTGCTCACGCACTCGTTCGTCGACGCCTTCATAGCGACCGCAGAGGATGATCAACCTGTCTTCGCGCGCGAGGCGCCGCGCCAGCGCCTGGTCGAGGCGTTGGCCCTGCGGGGTCAGCAGCGCCGTCCGGCCGGGGTTGTCCTGACTGCGCAGCGTCTCGACCGCCCGGAACCAGGGTTCAGGCTTCATCACCATTCCCGCTCCGCCGCCGTACGGGTAGTCGTCGACCGTCCGGTGGCGATCGTCGGTGTGGTCACGCAGGTCGTGGACGTGGAGTTCGACGATCCCACGATCGCGGGCGCGCTTGATGATGCTGTGTTCAAACGCGCCCGCGAGCAGCGGCGGGAAGATGGTGATGACGTCGATTCGCATCACCTGGTCCGGCCTTCAGCCTTGCCTTAGTCGCGGCCGAACGCCGCATTGGGATCCCAGCGACGCTTGCCTCCGCCCGCGCTTCCGCCGTTGTTGGTGGTCACCGACTGGCGGTGATGGAGGAAGGCCGGCGTCGCGAGTTCTTCGGCGCTGCGAGGTTCGACCGGATTGAAGGTCAGGTTCTCGAGGATGTCTTCGCGAGAGGGCGGGAGCGGCGCGGCCGGCTCGGAGAAGGCAGGCGCGGTTTGTTGTGCGGCGGCGAACGCCGGAGCGCCGTAGGTGCTCGATTGCTCTGCGGCGTCGACGAAACCGGTGGCGATCAACGTCAAATGAATGTCGCCGTCGAGGTCCTCGTCGACCACGGTGCCCATGATGATCTCGGCGTTGGGATGGACCTTCTCGCGGACGAAGTCAGCGATCTGGGATAGCTCCAGCATGCCCAGGTCGCCCGCCGACGTGACGTTATAGAGCACGCGGGTGGCGCCGTGGATGCTGTCTTCGAGCAACGGTGAATGGATTGCTTCTTCGACGGCATCGATGGCGCGGTTGTCTCCTGAGCCATAGCCGAGCGCCATCAATGCGTGCCCGCCGCCGCCCATCACCTTCTTGACGTCATTGAAGTCGAGGTTGATCTCGCCGGGGACGGTGAGCACGTCGGAAATGCCACGCACGGCCTGGCGCAGCACGTCGTCGGCGCGGTGGAAGGCCTGGGTGACCGTGAGACTGCGGTCGTTCCTGTCGATCAGGCGTTGGTTCGGGATCACGATCACGGTGTCGGCGACGTCGTTGAGCCGGTCGATGCCGTCCTGGGCGGCGGATGAGCGCGGGACGCCTTCGAATTCGAACGGTCGGGTGACGACCGCAATGGTGAGGGCGCCGGCCTGCCGGGCCATTTCGGCGACGATCGGAGCGGCGCCGGTTCCGGTACCTCCGCCCATGCCTGCCGTGATGAAGGCCATGTCGACGTCGCTGAAGATGTTGCGAATCTCGTCGCGGCTGTTCTCCGCCGAACGGGCGCCGCGTTCCGTGTCACCACCGACGCCCAGCACGTCGTACTCCGCATCGGCGATGCGGACGATGGTCTCGGCCCTGGAACTCGAGAGTTGCTGATTGTCGGTGTTGACGGCGACGAATTCGACACCGCGGATCTTGTCGGAGATCATCCGGTTGACGGCGTTGCAGCCACCGCCGCCGACGCCTACGACGGTGATCGGCGGAATGCCCTCGCTTCGGCTGTTGTGGAGTCGTCTGCTCATCTGCTGGTTCCTCTCGTTCGTCCCTGTGGCTGTGTCGATCGGTTCAGTGGCTGTTGACCGCCGCCCGCACATTGGGCGACCGGTTCATGGGTTGGTTATGAGTTGGGGCTGAACACGCGCGCCAGGCCGGCGACCCCTGATGCGATCGATGAAAGCATCGAACCAGCGCTGTCCGGGCTTCTGCTCGCGGCGCGATTGCGATTGGGTTGGATGACGTCGCTGGAGTCGAGCATCCAGTCCAGCATGCCGACCGCCCCGAGAGCGTCGGGACGGCTCAACCTGTCAGTCAGCCCGTAGAGGTCGCCGGCGCCCGCGACTCTCGCGGGGGATTCCATCGCCTTGCTGAATAGCAGGTCAACGCCACCCAGCATTGCGCCGGAACCCGTCAGGACGACGCCGCCGGCAACGGCCTGTTGCAGCTGGTGCTCGGTGATCCGGGCGGAGATCATTGAGATGATCTCGGACACCCGCGCGTTGATGATCTCGGCGACGAACGATGGATGCGCCGATTGGCTGTTCCCGGAGCCGGGCGAAAATCCACGCAGCTCGATATCGGCGGCATCGTCGGGTACCAGCTGAGGAACCGCCTGACCGTGCAGATGCATGACCCGGCGAGCCTCTTCGCTGGTGCAATGGAGGCCGATCGACAGATCGCGTGCGATGTGCGATGTCCCGATCTGGATGGCTGATGTGTGGGAGATGGCGCCGTCCTCGAAGGCCGTGAGCGTGGTCGTGCCGGCATCGAGGCCGACCACCAGCACTCCGAATTCTTTTTCGTCGCCGCGGACGGCGCGTTCGGCCGCGACGACCGGCTTGGCGGCGATCAGCTCGACATCGACGCCGGCGTTCTGAATGCAGTGAGCAGCGTTCTGGATGGCGCTCTGTGAGGCGGTCACCAGGTGCATAGAGACGTCGAGACGCTGTCCGTGCTGTCCGCGAGGATCGAAGGATCGGCGCTCAGAATCGACGACGTAATAGCGAGGGATCGCGTGCAGCAGGGTGCTAGAAGCGTTGATCGTGACGGCGCGGCCCGAGTCGATCGCGCGGACCAGGTCGGCGTCGCGGATCGGTTCGCCGGACGACGGAAGGGCCACCGCGCCGCGGTTGTTCATGCTTTGCAGGTGGGCCCCTGATACGGCGATGCCGACGGAGAGAATCTCCCGGGCCGCAGACGATTCAGCCTGTTCGATCGAGTGTCGGATCGCACCGGCGGCACGGGAGACATGGGAGATCTGTCCGGCTTCGATCCCGGCTGAGGGCGATTGCCCCACACCAAGGATGTGCAGCCGGCCATGTTCGTTGCGGCCGCCAACGACTGTGGTGATGACGGACGACCCGAGATCGATGGCGACGCTGGCGGTGGAAGTTGGCGGCATGTGTGCTCCAGACGTGTTGGTCTGTCGATCTCGCTGGTTGTTGGACTAGTCGGAAATGCTGGCGGTGGCATGATCATGGTTGCGAATGCCGCGCCCGACATTCAGACCAATCTCGACCCTGGGACGTAGACCGAAGCGCAAGTCTGCGTAGAGCAACGGCTCGGATCGCTGCAACGCTTCACGCTCCAGCAGATCCCAGACCGCGTACTTGTAATCGAAGCCGTCGGCATCGCCGAAAACGATGCGTCCGTGTTCGGTTATGACCACGAGCCCTTCAGTGAGGGACCACTCGAAGGAGAGGATGCCGGGGAGCGGCAACGGCGCGCCTCGTTGATGCAAGGCGGCGGCCATGTTGACGGCATGGGTATCGACGACGGCTCCGGCTTTGATCGCCGGCAACGCCGAGACCTGGGTCACGATCGGTCCGTTGAATGACGGCGCAGCGCCCTCGAGGACCACGCCCTCTGCGTCAATTGCCCACACGGTGTTGTCGGCCCGCCACCGGCCCCACGGCGTACGTTCCACTATGACAACTTTTATGCCATTCGGCCAGTCGCGAAGCACGGAAGCTTCCTTGATCATTGGCAACGTCAGGACCCGCTGACGTGCGGACTCAAGATCGGCCAACATGACGTGCTGGCCCTTGAGTCCGACGAGTTGTTTGACTGACGCGGCCGAGACGACATCGGCGCCTTCGACTTCCACGCTGTCGATGTCCAGAAACGGCGAATTGAGCAGCGCGATCATGACTGCGAGTGAGGCAACCGACAGCACGACCGCCGCGAACATCAGACGGGACCAGCGAACCCGCCGACCGTAGAGGGACGCGGGCGAGCAGATCGAGATGAGCCTGGTTAGCACCTGGCGTTTCCGCGATAGGGGAACCGGCTGAACGACGGGTTCATGGACATCGTTTCGTCCGTCATCGTTGGCGGCGTCAGGAATCCCGTTCACGAACCGGCCCTCGGTTCTCGATGACCTCTGCGACCAGCGCGGCTCCGATGTCGTTCGACGCCAAGATCGACGAGGCGATCGACGAGCGCGCCGAGTGGCAGACCGGCTACTTCGAGCAGGCGCGGATACATGGAGGCGGACGTGAATCCCGGAAGCGTGTTGAGTTGGCCCAGCCAG
>VXTH01000226.1:0-6166 GCA_009837565.1 Chloroflexota bacterium
ACAGCGTCCAGCATCGCGCGGACGTGTCCGTGACGCTCATCAACGTCCAACAGCGCCGCCAGGCGGCGCTTGCCGGCCGGCAAGCCTCGCACAGGAACCACGGCGACGAGTTCGCCGGCGTCAGGCGACATCGAGTGCCGCCTCCAGCGTCCCTCTGGCCAGCGCCATCTTCGCGTCGACGTCCGTCATCAGCGTCGGCATCACGACAACCCGCATCCCCGTTTCAGCTGCAATCACGTCGGCAAGCGCCGCATCTGTCTCGTCCAGGACAAACACCTCCGCCAAATCGTCGTACAATCGTGCGACACCAAGCGCGGACACATCGTGTCCCAGGGATTGGAGAATGTCTGCAGCCGGTCCCTTGACGGCTTGGCCGCCGACAATCGGGCTCACCGCAACAACCTTCGCTCGGTTCGAAGTCACCTGTTCTCGAACGCCGCGCACGCTGAGCAACGGATCAATGCTGAGAAACGGATTCGATGGCGCGACCACGATGACGTCAGCCTCGGCCAGGGCATGTTTCACGATTGGCGCCGGTCTCGCCGTCTCCGCACCGTCGAACCGCAGCGCATGCACTGGATCGGATGCCCGCCGGCGGACGAAGTAGTCCTGAAATGCCAGCTCGCCCTGGTCCGTCCCGACCACGGTGCGCAGGCGATCGTCGGTCACCGGCGTGATCACACACTCCAACCCAAGCCGAGCGGTGAGATCGCGAGTGATCTCCGACAGCGGGTCGCCCGCAGACAACCGATCCGTTCGATAGAGATGAGTCGCCAGGTCCAGGTCGCCAATCATGAACCAGTCCGGACCGCCGAGCTCCGACAGTCGGTCCAATGTGCGACGAGACTCGCCGCGCAATCCCCATCCAGTCTCGGGGTTGACCAGGTCGGCGAGCGTGTATGTGACCGTGTCAAGGTCTGGTGAGATGTGCAGTCCGGCCCACTCCATGTCGTCGCCGACATTGACGATCGCGGTGACATCCGTTGGCGGCACGATCCGAACGAGGCCGTCGAGGAATCGCGCAGCGCCAACCCCGCCGGCGAGCACAGCCACGCGCGTCATTCGCCTCCCTCCCCCGCATCGGCCAGTTGCAGGCGAAGACTGATTTCGCCGTCATCTTGCTGTACCACCTCGGCCGCTCCTCCAGGCCCGAGCAAATGGAATGAGAACTGCTCATCGCCGGCCGCTTCAGAGCTCTGGTCAAAGCCGATCACCGAGTGGAGACCATCCAGCTCGATATCCAGCTCTGCCTCCCGGACCGAGCCGTCGCGATCGACCACCAGTCGCAGCGCCAGATCGGCCATCGCTTCATCGCCGACAATCTCGATGTGCCGGCTGCCGTCGAGCTGGCGCTCATCTTCCACGACCGAGCCAATGAGGTTGACGTGTCTCACGTGCGGATCGTACAACCGCCGGTGACAAAGCAATGGTTGACCCACGACCCCGAACGCGTGACGCTTTGCCTACATGCTCATCGATATGCATACGCACACGTCAGTGTTCTCCACAGACAGCAATCTCTTGCCCCACGAAGCGCTCGAACGGGCGGCGGAACGCGGTCTTGATGGAGTGATCCTGACCGAGCACGATGTGCTCTGGCCGGCCGACCGAACTGCGCGGCTGGCCGAGCAGATCGGAATCGTCGTCCTGCCTGGCATCGAGGTGACGACCGAGCTGGGCCATGTCCTGGTCTACGGACTGACCGAGCCCTTCCCCCGGATCACGGATTCGAAGCGACTAAAGGCCTATTGCGATGAACGTCAAGCACTCATGTACCTCGCGCATCCTGCTCGTGACCCCGGCCTGCGCGTTCCTCGCGCCGCCATGGAGCTGTTCGACGGCGTCGAAGGGCTGAACGGGTGTGACGGTCCGCTGCAGAACCAGAGCGCGTCGTCGCGCGGTCGCACAAGGCCGTTGCCGCCGATCGGCGGAAGCGACTCGCACGCGCTGCACGAGGTCGCTACGGCGGCCACGGAGTTCGCGGCGAACATCAAATCGCTCAGTGATCTCATGGCCGCCTTGCGGAGCGGCGATTACCAGCCAACGACACTGCCCTACTAAGCTCAGGGGCAGGAGCTACGCGCGTGGGCCGATTCGATCCACTCCCGACCGACCCCTATCTGCGTCCCCCCGGACAACCCCGACACTATGGAGCGATCTGCGCTGCCTGCCGGGGAGACACACGTCTCGGGACCAGGTTTTGCACCAACTGCAGCGCCCTCCGCGACGACGCGGAACGCGGCCATTCGCCTCGCTTCGCCGCCACCAGGATGGCCCGGTTCATGGGCGCCCTGGCCGACGGCCTGATTGTCAGCGCGATCGGTTTGATCATCGATCTGGCCAACCTCGAAGGGCTGCTCTCGCTGGAACTCTGGCTAGGATCGGCGATCTGGCTGGTCTGGTTTGCGGCAATCGCCAAACGTGGCCAGACTCCCGGCAAACAGATGCTCTCCACCCAGGTGATCCGCACCGACGGCTCTGCCGCATCCCGAAGACTGATGTGGGCCCGAGAGGTTGGCTATCGGGCCGCGGTCAATGTGCCCGTCATCCTGGTTGGTCAGCTCTATCCAGCATCCACCGTGTCCGAACTCGTGCTGGCGGCAATCGCCATCATCGTGCTTGCCGATGGCATAGCGATCTTCTTCAGCCCCGACCGGCAAACGCTGCATGATCGTGTCTTTGGCACGCTGGTGATCAGTATTCGCCCGGTTCGACAAACCAGCGCAGAGCTTCGAGCGTTATGACCAGCCGTGAGGCGCGCACCTTCGTCCTCGAATGCGATGTCTGCCACCGACCCGCCGGCCCCGGTTCGTACTTCTGCGCCAGTTGCGATGTGCTCAGCGTGGACCCACAGAGCCGGTCCTACGCAGCGACACGCTGGTCGCGATTGGGGGCATTCGCGCTTGATTACCTGATCATCTGGCTGACCGTCGGAGTCGGATGGCTGATCTGGCTGGCCATCGTCGCACCGCGTGGTCAATCGCCGGGAAAATCCTTGCTCGGCCTTCACGTGGTCCGAACCACTGGGGTGCAAGCCGCGACTCGACACATCTGGCTGCGAGAGTTTGGTTGGGATCTAGCCATCGGACTGATTGCCGTACTGCTCCTGCTCTTGCTCGGCGCTGTCGCGAGCACGGTCGGAGAGCTGTTCATCCTCTGGTTCTGGCTGACAATGCTGTTCTGGGCGTTCTCGTTCTTCGACGCCGCCTGGGTGCTCTGGGATCGCGAGCGCCAGACATTGCACGACAAGGTGCTTGGCACACTGGTGGTGGAGCGAACCAGGGGCGGCTCGCTATAGATCGGTGTCCGCAACGCTTCTGACCGCCTGTCCTACTCTCCTATCGGAGGCCAGAACATGTCGACGCCGCGGCCTCGCGCGCTGCGCAGCGAGCACTGTCCCGCCTGCGACGACTATCCCGGAGTCGGAGCGTTCTGCAGCGCGTGCGGTGTATTGGCGTCTCACCCCACTTCCGGCGACTATGCCGCTCCGTATCTCCGCAGGCTGGCCGGCGAACTGCTCGACCTGTTGATATTCCTCTTGCTCCCCATTTGGCTGTACTGGATGTGGTTCACGTCGCGCGAGGGCCAGTCTCCCGCCAAATCGCTGTTGGACCTCTACGTCATCGCCGAGTCGGGGCAGCCGATCACGCCGCAACGAATGTGGGTTCGCGAGCTACTGATCAAGCGGCTCCTGCTCGGCCTGATCGGCTATCTCTTCACCCTGCTGGGACCGATCATCAATGCCGGTTGGATTCTGTTGAATCCCGACCGACAGTGCGTCCACGACCGCATGGTGGGCACCCTGGTCGTCGTGCGCCGGCAGCCGCCCGAACTCGCACAGCCGAGTCCGGACGTTGAACAACAGGAAGTGCGGTTGCCTCCGCCGGCGCCGCGCGGACCCAGGGTGAAACCGCCTCCGCCGACAATACGCGGGTTGCCTGAGAACGACGCCCCGCATCCGGAGCCACAGCCACGGCCGCCGATCTCTTCACCGGAACTCGAGGCGCTTGAGGGCGAGCGCCTGAAACTCTCGCAGACCGAGTATGAGCGCCGCCGCCGCCGACTGCTCAGGCAACTCGAAGAGTCCGACTGAGCCCATCGAAGCCTAGGAACAGCCCGACGTCGCTCCGCAGTTCATGCAGCGGAAGCAGGAACCGGACCGCACCATAATCGAGCCGCACTCAGCGCAGGGCGGCGCATCCAGCTGATTCTGGAATCCGGTCGTTGACGCGTCATCAATGAGCGGCAGGGTCGCCGGAGTGACCGGAGCAGGACCCACGTCCTCATCGGCCAGTTTGACGTCTTCCGGGGACATCGCCATCTGGCCCTGTTTGGCAACGGAGTCCGAAGATTCGGTGTCCAGATACCTAGCGCCCATCCAGCGGAAGACGTAGTCGAGAATCGAGTCGGCGTGAGGAATCTCCTTCGACCGCGTCCATCCGCTCGGCTCGAAGCGCATGTGCGCGAACTTCTTGACCAGGGTCGAGAGCGGCACGCCGGACTGCAGTGCCACCGATGTCAACGTGCCGACCGCGTCCATGAGACCGGAGACGGCGGAGCCTTCCTTGGAGATGTGAACGAACACTTCGCCCGGACTGCCATCGTGAAACTCACCGATCGTCATGTAGCCTTCGTGCTCGCCGATCGTGAATTTGTGCGTCATCGCCTGGCGTTCGTCGGGCAGCCGGTGGCGCCGATAGGCAGGCGGCGACTGGGCGCTCTCGATCACGACGGGCGCGTCGCTCGGCAGCGACGGACCGGGATCGGGCGTCGCCACGGACGCCGTCTCGCCGGTTCGCTCGCCAGTCTCGAGCGGCTGAATCCGCTTCGAGTTGTCGCGGTAGATGGCGACTGCCTTGACGCCCAGTTTCCAGGCGTCGATGTATGTCTGCATGATCTCTTCGACGGACGTGTGCTCGGGCACATTGACCGTCTTCGACACCGCGCCGGAGAGGAATGGCTGCACAGCGCCCAACATGCGGATGTGTCCCGACGGGGCGATGCTGCGCTGTCCCGATTGCGCCTTGAAGGCGCAGTCGAAGATGGCCAGATGCTCGCTATTGAGGTCGGCCGAGCCTTCGATCGTTCCGGTCTCGTCGATGTGCGTGCCGATTCTCTCAATCACATCCTCTGCGTAGCCCAGGCGTCTCAGCGCTGCAGGCACCGTGCGGTTGACGATCTTGAAGTAACCGCCACCGGAGAGGTTCTTGAATTTGACCAGGGAAATGTCCGGCTCAACGCCGGTGGTGTCGCAATCCATCATGAAGGCGATCGTCCCGGTCGGCGCGAGTACGGTGGCCTGCGCGTTCCGGTAGCCGTGCGCTTCGCCCAGTTCAACGGCCTGGCGCCAGGCGTCGTCGGCCGCCTGCCGGATGGTGTCGGGCACGCTAGCCAGCCCATCGATTCGGCCGACCGCCGCCTGGTGCTTGCGCATGACCCTGAGGAACGGCTCGCGATTCGCCGCAAACTCGCTGAACGGTCCGATCCGCTCTGCGACTCTCGACGACTGCAGGTACGCCTCGCCGGTCATCAGCGCGGTCACCGCAGCTGCCAGCGCCCGGCCGTCGACGGAGTCGTACGGCAATCCGCGAGCCATCAGCAGGGCGCCAAGATTGGTGTAGCCCAGACCCAGGGGGCGGTACTTCTCCGAGTTATCGCCAATCAGCGGAGACGGGTACGACGCGTTCGAGACCAGGATTTCCTGCGCCGTAATCATCACGCGGCAGGCGTGACGATATGAGTCAACGTCGAACTCGTGCGTCTCAAGGTCGTAGAACTTGAGCAGGTTGAGCGAAGCCAGGTTGCAGGCCGTGTCGTCGAGGAACATGTACTCGGAACACGGGTTGGAGGCGTAGATCCGATCCGTGTTTGAGCAGGTGTGCCAGTCGTTGATCACGGTGTCGAACTGCATGCCCGGGTCGCCGCACTGATGCGTCGCGGCCGAGATCGCGTGGAGAATCTCTCGGGCCGGAATCTGCTCGATCACTTCGCCCGTGACCACCTCGCGGGTCGACCACATCCCGTTCGCCTCGACCGCCTGCATGAACTCGTCCGCCACGCGGACGGAGTGGTTGGCGTTCTGGAAGGACACAGTCGAATACGCGTCGCCGTTGAGCGAGCCGTCGTAGCCGGCGTCGATCAGCGCCCAGGCCTTGCGCTCCTCGTC
>VXTH01000371.1:0-6103 GCA_009837565.1 Chloroflexota bacterium
GAGGTATTCCTGCGCGAAGCGCTCGAGCAGGGTCTGGTCGACCATTTCCTCTTCGTTGACGGCACCAAGAGCCAGGATCTGGTCGACGCGATCGGCGGCGAGTATCTCGAAGGCATGCGCGGCACCGCTCCGGCCCCGGGACCAGAGTCTGAGTCGCTTGCTGCGTTCAACGAGGCCTACATCGCCGAGTTCGGAGAGTTGAGTCCGCTGCCCTTCATCCCCGAGGCATACGACGCCGCAATGGCGATTGGACTCGCCGCGCAGGCGGCCGGATCCCTGGATCCTGCGGCAATCCGCGACGCCCTCCGCGAGATCGCGGCGCCGCCGGGCGACGTCTACCCGGCCGGCGCGCAGGGCGTGGCCGGCGCGTTGGCCGCGATCGCCAACGGCGAGCGCATCAATGTCCAGGGCGCCGCCACCTCGCTCGACTGGAACGACGCCGGCGACATCACCTCTGGCTACATCGGCGTCTGGGCCTACGAGGGTGGCGAGATCGTCGAAATCAGCGTCACGGAGTTCGACCTGAACGAATAACCCCGACCGCAAGGATCGGCTAACCGTGAGCGCAGCGCGAACGGCGCTGCGCTCACCGTCTCCAGATGGCCGGCAGGGTCTCGGTAAGGCGCGGCGGGATGAAGAGGTCGGTCATGAGTCGGCCAGCGAGACGGTTTCGCGTGCGCCTGCTGTTGACGCTTGTCGTCGTCCTCGCCCTGTTCGTTGCCGCTTGCGGCTCCGCGTCTGAGCAGACAGAAGACCTGGACGCTCAGCCGGCCCTGGAACAGCCGTCCACCGACGAGAGCACCAATGCTGAGCGAACGATCCAGCCGGATCTGCCCACAGAGCCGCTCAAGCTGGGCTTGCTGCTCGACTTCACCGGACCGCTGGCCAACTATGGACAAGAACTGCTCAAGGGCTTCGAACTCGCTATCGAGCACATCAATGACGCTGGCGGCGTCTGGGGCATGCCTGTCGAGACTGCCGTTGGCGACACCGCGCTGGATCCCACGATCGCCGTCGAGGAGGCTCGGCGACTGATCGATGTGGAGCACGTGCATGGACTGGTCGGACCCATGTCCAGCGCAATGGCGTTGGCGGTGGCCGAGTCGGTCAGCGGACCCGCGAAGATTCCAACCATCTCACCGGTCGGGACCTCATCGCAGATCACGTTGGCCGACGATGACGACTTCCTCTTTCGGGTATCCCTCGCCGACCACGTTGAGGGCCGTTATCTGGCCCGACTTGCCGAGCAGCAAGGCTACGACAATGTAGGCCTGATCTACCGGGACGACGCGTTCGGTCAGGGAATGGCGACCGCATTCGAGCAACATTGGACGGGAACCATCAAGGCGATCGGCGTCGACCCCAGATCTCCCAGTTTCATCGCCGAACTCGAGCAATCCATCGAGTTCGGACCGCAGGCCCTCGTCTTAATCTCGTTCCCTCCCGAGACAATTCTCATCCTGCGTGAGGCGCTTGAACTTGGCTACTACGACCAGTTTGTCTTCGGCGCGCCGGCACGGGCGCCGGGGGTCACTGAAGCGATCGGGCCTGAGCTACTGGCGGGCATGCGTGGAACGTATGTGGCTCCCGCGCCGTCCAACCCGTCCTCCGAAGTCTGGATCCGGGCATACCTCGATGAGCATGGAGCTCCACCGCGGCTTGCCTACGTGAAGGAGGCATACGACGCCACCATCGCCCTCGCGTTGGCTGCGGAGTCAGCCCGATCGTCGGACGGCCCGGCAATTCGTGACCAGCTGCGCAGCATTGGAGCGCAGCCCGGCCTCGTTGTGATACCCGGTCCCGAAAGCCTCTCCAACGGTCTGCGGGCAGCCCGCAACGGCCAGGAGATCAACTACGAAGGCGCAGCAGGGATCATCGAGTGGGATGAGCACGGCGACAGCACACACGGTTACGTCGGCGTCTGGGAGTTCACCGCTGACGGCTCAATTGCCGACATTGAAGTGTTCGAATTCGTTGCCCAGTAGGAGTTTTGGATAAGCTCACATCGAATCGACCAATTCAATCGCTTCAGGACTGTCCATGCGTCTGATCCTGCCCCTCTGCCTCTTGGCCGTGACTGCTCTTCTGGTTGCTTGCGGATCCGAGAGTGATTCCCAGCAAGCCCAGGTCCAGGCTGCGGCACAGACCACTGAACAGACGACCCAACAGAGCGGTGAACCGGGTCCACTGAAGATCGCGTTCCTCGGCGACCTCACCGGCGGCCTGGCCGAAATCGGCGTCGAGATGCGTGATGGGTTCCTGCTGGCGATCAAGCACATCAACGCAGCCGGGGGCGTCTTTGGTCAGCCCGTGGAATTCGTGATTGGCGACACCAATACCGATCCCACGATTGCGGTCGAAGAGGCGCGTCGGATGATCGAGATCGAGGGCGCGCACGTCATCGTCGGGGCGCACTCGAGCACCACCTCGCTGGCCGTGGCCGAGAGCATCACCGGCCCGGCCGGCATTCCGCAAATTTCCCCGGCCTCGTCGTCGCCGCAGCTGGCGGTTGCCGCCGACAACGACTTCCTCTTTCGAGCCACACTCAACGACAAGGTGCAGGGACCGGCCCTGGCTCAGCTCGTCGATGAGCAGGGCTATGCCAACGTCGGCGTGATCTATCGCGACGACGCGTGGGGGCAAGGGATCGCCGACTCGTTCGCCGAGGCATTTGTAGAGACCTGGGGTGGCCAGGTGGTGATGGTCGCCGTGGCGCCGCAACAGACGACGTATCTGAGCGAGATCCAGCAATCGCTGGAGAACCAGCCCGAGGCCCTGGTCATGCTCGCCTATGTGCCCGAAGGCACGATCATTTTGCGAGAGTCGATTGAGAACGGGCTGTACGAGCGGTTCGTCTTCGGTCCGACCAGCCGCAACCCGGGACTAATCAATGCCATCGGCGGGGCCCACCTGGGCGGCATGCACGGGACAGCGCCGGGCACGGCGCCGGGCACCGAGTCGGCCTTGCTGTGGGAATCTGCGTTCATCGACGAGTATGACCGACCGTACGGCTTCCCCTACACCAAGCAGGCCTACGACGCGACGATTGCATTCGCGCTCGCGGCAGAGGCGGCCCGCTCCACCGACGGCGCCGCGATCCGCGATCAGCTTCGTCGAATCGGCGGGGCGCCGGGCAAGGTCGTGCTCGCCGACATCGGCAGCATCCGGCTCGGCCTCGAAGCAGCTCGAGATGGTGAAGACATCGACTACGAGGGTGCGGCCCAGACGCTCGAATGGGACGAGAACGGCGATCTCGCGAGCGGCTTTGTCGGAATCTGGCGATTCACCTCAGCGGGGGGAATCGAAGACACCGGCGTCATCCCCTATTGAGCACGGGATTCGATAACCACATGGGAGCGTTGAGTTGCCTCTAATCACACGATTCCACACCCTCTGGATCGTCGCTGCGATCGCCGTCATCGGCCTGATCGCAGTCGCCGGTTGGCAACTGGCGAGCGGAGACGGTCACAGCGGCGCCGAGACGGCATCCGGCGGCGACGTGCGGATTGCGGCTCGCGCGCTTGTCGACGGCAGTACCGAGGTTGCCCTGCAACGTCGCGCCGGCGACGGTTGGGGCGAGTACATCTCGCCTGAGGCTCGCTTCCTCCAGCCCGATGCGGAGGTTGGCCGATGGTTTCATAGCAACGCCATCGCCATCACTCCGATCTCGCTCTCTGATCCTGGGCCTGGCCCCCTGAAAATCGCGCTGCTGCAGACCGTCCACGGTGCGGCCGCTGATCGGCGACGCGCATTCAAACTGGCTATCGCGCACCTCAATCAGGCGGGAGGCGTCTTCGGACGTCCCGTCATCGGCGTGATCGCCGATTTCAATCTCGACGAGCAATTCATCGTCGCCTCGGCCACACGAATGGTCGAAGAGGAAGGGGTCCACGCTTTCGTCGGTCCGACCTTCAGCTCCACCTCGTTGATCATCTCCGACCAAGTGTCCAACCCGCTGCGGATCCCCACCGTGAGTCCGTCTGCGACCTCTCCGGCGCTGACCGACGCGGACCCCGGCGATTTCTTTTTCCGCACCTCGCCCTCCGACGGCGCCGGCCAGGGATCGGTATTGGCCGAACTCGCGGGCGAGCAGGGGCACGAGCGAATCGCCATCCTGTATCGCGATGATGCCTGGGGCCAGGGTCTGACCGACGAAGTCTTGCGCAGTCAGACGGGCGAAGCCATCGCACTGCCGCTGGATCACGTCAACGGCGTCACCTTTCTGCCAGAGATTGGGGATGCCGCCGAGTTCGGGGCGACCGTCCTGGCCGTGCTTGGCTGCTGGAAGGAAGCTGCCACGGTGATCAGCGAGTCACTTGAGAGCGAGTCGTTCGACGACTTCCTGCTCGGCGACTGCGGCCAGAGCCGGAGCCTGTTCGACGCCCTGGGCGCCGATATCGCCACCAGGCTGATCGGCACCGCCCCCACTGTCGGAGAGTCGAGCGAATCGACCACGTTCTTCGTCGACGGCTACACGGCAATGTGGGGCCAGCCGCCGCCCGCAAACGTGTCGTACGTGCCCTCCGTCTATGACGCGACGATCTCTCTGGCGCTGGCAGCGCAGGCCGCGCAATCGACGGAGGGCCCTGAAATTCGAGATCAGCTTCGCGGGATCAGCGATGGGCAGGGCATGAATCTGACCGCCGCTCAGCTCGCTGCGGCGCTGGAAGCACTGGAACGTGGCCAGGACATCGACTTCGACGGCGCGGTGTCCAGTCTCGACTGGGACGAACACGGTGATATCACCCGCTTTACGATCGGCGTCTGGCAGTTCGGTGCCGATGGTGAGGTCGAGATCCTGCGCCGTATTCCGATCGATCTCAATCCATAGCTGCCGACCCACTTGCTCGCTGCGAAACCGCGCTTCGCAGCCGCTTCCAGATCGAACCGGGGCCGGCGCTCCCGTCTCGATCGTCCGGACCCTGCGACACGAACCGGCTGACCCGATCGCGCTCGGCCAGCAGACCCTGCGGTCGCCAGAGCAGGAAGACGACGATCAGCAGGCCGATCAGCAGTTGCCGGACCTGGAAGACGCGACTGCCCAGCCAATCGGGCAGACTTTCCTGGATCAGCGGTGTGCCGAACCAGAAGAACCCCACGACGACCGCGCCCAACAGAGCGCCGCGGTGATTGCCGCTGCCGCCCACAATCAGCATCGTCCAGACGAAGAAGGTTCCCAGCAGGTCCGAGAACGTCAGCGGCGAGATCGTCCCGCTGCGATGCGCGTAGATCGCGCCCGCCAGGCCCATCAGCATCGCGCCCAGGATGAAGGCACCCATGCGGAAGCGCACCGTGTTCTTGCCCGAGGCCTTGGCCGTGTCCTCGTTGTCGCGGATCGCCCGCAGCGTTCGGCCCCAGGGTGAGGCGGTCGCTCTGGTCACCAGCCAATACACCGCCAGCAGGACGACCAGCGCGATCGCCAGTTCGACCCAGCGGTAACCACCGCCCTGGACCTCATCCTCCAGGAAGCCGTCGATGCCGTTGAGCCCGCGGCTGCGGTTGACCAGTCCTTCGACCGAATTGGCGATGCTGCGCAGGATGGCCGCGACCCCGATCGTCGCAATCGCGAGGAAATCATCGCGCAACCGCAGCGTCGGGATTCCGAGCAACAGGGCCAGCACCGCTCCCGAGACCATGGCGAACAACCAGCCGACCGGAATCGGCAAGCCCCAGCCGGCCACGTAGGCTTCGAGTCCCTCCGGGGCCGGAAGCGTCAGCACCGCCGACACGTAGGCGCCAACCATGAAGAACGCGGCGACGCCGAAGTTGAGGATGCCGACGCTCCACTGGATATTCAACGCCAGGGCGAGAATCGCGAAGATCGCGACCGTGGTCAGGAACCCGACCGTCCAGTTGACGGCACCGTCGAACGTGACCAGCGTGATCGCACCGACCAGCAACTGTTCCATCTCAGCGCGCCCCTAACGCCGTTGTCCGAACAGGCCGCGAGGCCGCAACAGCAGCACCACGATCACGATGACAAACGGGACGCCCGGTTTGAGACCCGTATTGATCCATTGGGTCGAAACTTCCTGAACAATGCCGACCGTCAATCCTCCAATCAACGCCCCCCAGGGATTGCCGATCCCGCCCAGGATCACGG
>VXTH01000121.1:0-2395 GCA_009837565.1 Chloroflexota bacterium
GCCGTGCCCCGCGGCGCGTATTCGCCTCGCTCCCATTCGGAGATCGTCTGTTGGCGCGCATTCAATTCGTCCGCCAGTTCGCGCTGACTGAGGCCCGCATGCTCGCGCAGTCGACGAATCTCGGCCCCATCCCAGTTGAGGTCACGCTGACGTCTGTCTTCGCTGATACCCACGCGGCAACCTCCCGGGCCCAATATACACGTTACCGTGTAACCCAACAAGCGAATCTCCTTGAAAGCGTCTCGAATGAACGAAAATCGACACCGATCTATCGGGTCGAGCCGGTTTGCGCATTGACGCAGAAACCTGCTCAGCATATGATGAGGTTTCAACTTATGCCCCAGATCGTCACTGCACCCGCAAGTCGCGCGCTGGTTGGCTATGGAGCGCCGTCCGCCGGACGCTCCTGGCCCTCGTCCCGGTGCGCTCATTCGTCGTCGGTCGGTGCGGTTTGTTGACTGTCGCCAGCCCGCTCAGCTGTCAGGCAGCCGCAATCGCCCGGCCCGCGTTAACCGGTGTCGCTCTGACGTTCCGCCCAATGCGTTTCGTGGGGCGGAGACCAACTATGTGGATTGAGGAGGCACGCTGATGGTGTTGGCGCCGATCGGAAACCAGTCCGCCGAAGAAGGACAGCCGAGCGTGACGGAGATCGTCGATTACTCGCGCCTGCCCGACAAGTATCCGCTGCCGAACCTGATCAAACTGCTGCGTGATTCCTACGACTGGTTCCTTGAGGAAGGCCTCAGGGAACTGCTTGAAGAGATGTCGCCGATTGAAGACTTCACCGGCAACCGCATGCAGCTCTACTTCATGCATGACGGCGAGGACGACGGCAGTCCCGGATACGAATATCTGCCGCCCACCGAGACCCCGCTCGAGTGCAGGCAGAAGGACAAGACCTACCAGGGCGAACTGCGAGTCAAGGTCGGTTTGACTTCGAAGAAGACCGGCGAGAGCAAGCAGCAGTGGCTCTACTTCGGTCATCTCCCGCACATGACGGAGACCGGCACCTTCATCATCAACGGCGCCGAGCGCGTCGTCGTTTCTCAGCTCGTCCGCTCGCCCGGCGTCTACTTCGGGGCATCGGTCGACTCCGCTTCCGGCCGCACCCTCTGTGCCGCCAAACTGATTCCGTCGCGCGGAGCCTGGCTCGAGTTCGAGTCGTCCAATCGCGACGTGCTCACGGTCAAGGTCGACCGCAAGCGCAAGATCGCAGTGACCACGCTGTTGCGCGCGTTGGACGACTCCGACGACCCCGAGTTCTACGAGAACGGCGACGTTGAGCAGGGCAAGAGGAAAGAACACCTGCTGGGTACCGACGAGCGCATCCTGGCGATGCTCGACGGCATCGACATGGACGAATCACAGCACCAGTTCCTGGCCACCACGCTGGAGAAAGAGGCGCCTGGCGTCCCGGCCGAACAGCGCAACAAAGAATGGGCCATGCTGGAGGTCTACAAGCGGCTGCGGCCCGGCGATCCGCCGACCCTCGATGCGGCCCGCTCGATGCTCGAAGGCCAGTTCTTCAACCCTCGCCGCTACGACCTCGGACGGGTCGGCCGGTACAAGGTCAATACCCGACTGCACGGCATGCACGCCGAGATCGACGACCGCTGTCAGCGGCTCGGCCTCGATCGAGAACGCGGCGATGCCGACGAGGCGCGCCAGCAGGCGCTGTGGATGCGCGACCTGCTCGCGATCATCTTCACCCAGGTCGCGATCAACAACGGCATCCAGAGCGACGACGATATCGACCATCTCGGCAACCGCCGGATTCGCGCCGTCGGCGAACAGCTGCAGAATCAGTTCCGGATCGGCATGGTGCGGATGGAGCGCGTGATCCGTGAGCGGATGACGATCATCGATCCCGACCAGGCCGCCCCCTCAGCACTGGTCAACATTCGCCCGGTGCAGGCGGCGGTCAAGGAGTTCTTCGGCGGCCACCAGCTCTCCCAGTTCATGGACCAGACCAACCCGCTGGCCGAGCTGACGCACAAGCGCCGGCTTTCGGCGCTCGGCCCCGGCGGACTGAGCCGCGACCGCGCCGGCTTCGACGTGCGCGACGTGCACTATTCCCACTACGGCCGCATCTGCCCGATCGAAACCCCGGAAGGCCCCAACATCGGCCTGATCGGTTCGCTCGCCACCTACGGCGTGCTCAACGAGTACGGCTTTATCAAGACGCCGTACCGGATCGTGGTCACCGAACTGGCGCCCGATCATCCAGACCTGATCGGGCGGGTCCTGTACGAGCCGATCGAAGGAGACGACGGCGTGCTGATCGCCGATGACGGCGATGAAATCACCGTCGAACTGGCCGAACGGATTCACGCGGCCAACGACGCGCCGGTGCGAATCTTGCCCTTCGTGTCCGACGATGTGGTCGAACTGACCG
>VXTH01000121.1:2405-6101 GCA_009837565.1 Chloroflexota bacterium
AACTCACCGCGGACGACGAGGCCAACGCTGTCATCGCCCAGGCCAACGCGCGGCTTGACGCCCGAGGCTACTTCCTCGACGACCGGGTCGAGGGCCGCCTCGGCCGGCGCTTCGAGGAGTTCGCCCGAGAAGACATCGAATACATGGACGTCTCGCCCCGGCAGATCGTTTCGGTCGCCGCCTCGTTGATCCCCTTCCTCGAGCACGACGACGCCAACCGCGCTCTGATGGGCGCCAACATGCAGCGCCAGGCCGTCCCACTGGTCCGGCCCGAGGCGCCCTTGGTCGGCACCGGTATGGAACAGCCCGCCGCGCGCGACTCGGGTCAGGTGCTCTCGGCCGAAGCCGACGGCGAGGTCCGCCACGTTACCGCCGAGGCGATCGTGGTCCACTACGACGAACCGGTCGATGGCGAACAGCTGCACAGCTACTCGCTGCTCAAGTTCCTGCGCTCCAATCAGGGCACCTGCATCAACCAGCGAGCCATTGTCTCGGCCGGTGACCGCATCTCTGCCGGACAACCGCTGGCCGACTCGTCCTCCACCGACCAGGGCCGCCTGGCGCTGGGACAGAACGTGCTGGCTGCCTTCATGTCCTGGGAGGGCTACAACTTCGAGGACGCGGTGATCGTCTCCGAACGGCTCGTTCAGAACCACAAGTTCACGTCGATTCACATGTCCAAGCATGAAGTCGGCGCGCGTGAGACCAAGCTCGGCAACGAAGAAATCACCCGCGACATCCCCAACGTGGCCGACGAGTCGCTGGCCCACCTCGACGCGGAGGGCATCGTCCGAATCGGCGCAGAGGTCCGCCCCGGCGACATCCTGGTCGGCAAGATCACGCCCAAGGGCGAGACCGAGTTGACCGCCGAGGAAAAGCTGTTGCGCGCGATCTTCGGTGAGAAGGCCCGCGAAGTGAAAGACACATCGTTGCGCGTCTCGCACGGGGTCCGCGGCGTCGTCGTTGACGTGCGCGTCTTCAACCGCGACGAGGAGGACGAGCTACCGGCCGGCATGCAGAAGCTGGTCCGCGTCACGATCGCCGAGCGGCGCAAGCTGCAGGTCGGCGACAAGATGGCCGGCCGGCACGGGAACAAGGGCGTCATCTCGACCATCCTGCCGGTTGAGGACATGCCCCATCTCGAGGACGGTACGCCGATCGACGTCGTCCTCTCCCCAATCGGCGTGCCCTCGCGCATGAACCTGGGCCAGATTCTCGAAACCCAGCTCGGCTGGGCCGCCAATCAGCTTGGCTTCCGTGCCATCACCCCGGTCTTCGACGGCGCCTCCGAAGAAGAGCTCCAGGACGCGCTGGCTCGCGCCTGGATCGTCCGCGAGGCGCAATCCGCCCGCACACTGAACGGCGCCAATGGCGCCGCCAGTCAGACTGGCGGAGCAAACGGCGCCGATGACCGCCTCGCCGAAGCTGACCAGCGATCGACCCGTGAGCTTGAGGCCTCCGTCCTCGGCGCCGGCGCTGACCCGCGCACCAGGGCCTGGCTGGAGGAGCACGGCTACGACGAAGAGATGATTCATATCGCCTTCGACCGAGCTGATCGCCGGACCACCGGCGCAGCCAGCCGAATCGCGCTGGCCGAATGGCTCATTGAGCACGGTGAGACCCGAGCAGCCCGAAACTGGAGCGACGCCACCCTGGTCGAGCACGCCAGTCGGATCGAACGCGAACAGCGAGTGGCGCGCCCCGTGTTCGGCAAGCAGCGCCTCGTCGACGGACGTTCGGGCGAATTGATCGACCAACCGGTAACGGTCGGTTTCATCTACCTGCTCAAGCTCTCGCATATGGTTGAGGACAAGATCCACGCGCGCTCAACTGGCCCCTATTCGCTGATCACCCAGCAACCGCTGGGCGGCAAGGCGCAATTCGGCGGTCAGCGCTTCGGCGAGATGGAAGTCTGGGCGTTGGAGGCCTACGGCGCCGCCAACATCCTGCAGGAACTGCTGACGGTCAAGTCCGACGACATCGTCGGCCGGGTCAAGGCCTACGAAGCGATCGTCAAGGGCGAGCCGGTCACCGACGCCGCTATGCCCGAGTCGTTCCGTGTCCTGCTCCGCGAACTGCAAAGCCTGGGTCTGCACGTCGAAGTGCGAAACCAGGAAGACGAAGCGATGGTGCTTGAAGTGCCTAGCCGCGACGAAATGCCGCAGCTGGGCGTGAACCTGTCCGGATTCGAAGGAGAGGATGTGACCAGTGCTTGAGGCTCGTAGCACGGAGACCATGCAGATCACTCTGGCGTCGCCGGAGAAAATCCGCGACTGGTCGTATGGCGAAGTCCTGAAGCCGGAGACGATCAATTACCGCACCCTGAAGCCGGAGAAGGACGGACTCTTCTGCGAGAAGATCTTCGGTCCGCAGAAGGACTTCGAGTGCGCCTGCGGCAAGTTCAAGCGGGTCCGCTACAAGGGTGTGATCTGCGACAAGTGCGGCGTCGAGGTGACCCGCTCCAAGGTCCGCCGGGAACGCATGGGCCATGTCGAACTGGCTGCACCGGTCTCCCACATCTGGTTCGTCAAGGGCACACCCGGCCGGATCGCCCTGCTGCTCGACCTCTCTCCGCGCAAGCTCGAGAAGGTCATCTACTTCGCCCAGTACATCATCACCCATGTCAACGAAGAAGAAAAAGGCAAGGCGATCGAGTACCTGCGCATGGATGCGGAGGACGCGATCGAGGACTTCCGCGAGAAGTCGCTGGAGACGCAGGAGAAGCTCACTCAGGCCCGGGAGCGTCTATTTGCCGAGACGAACCTGCGCGCTGAGGCCGACACGGCTGAAGTCAAAGAGCGTGTTCGCGCGATTGTCAAGGGGCTGCGCGAGGACGCCGCGTCGGTACGCGAGGTCATCGCCGAGTTCGACGGCAAGAAGGCCCGCCGCAACCTCAAGCTCGGCGATGATGTCTTCGCCAAGCGCGGAGACCCGATCATCTCGGAAGTGATGACTGCCGACCTCGAGGTCAAACTGGCCTCGGCCATCGCGAAGCACCAGGCGGTCGGCGACGAGGAGATCGCCCAGATCAACGCCGTCGCCGAAGCGGAACAGAAGGAAGTTGCCGAGAACGTCGCCGAACAGGAAGAGCGCCTGCGCGAGCAGCTCGAGAACGTCGAGCAGCGCGCCCAGGAAGAGTTGGACCAGCGCATCCGCGAGGACCTCGCTCCGCTCGTCGACCCGGTCACAACCGGCAACTTCGACGCGGCCATCCTGCCCGAGCAGCGAGCCGAAGAGCTGATGGAGCGCTATCCCGGCGTCGTTCGCTGCGAAATGGGCGCCGAGGCGATCCTCGCGCTGGTCTCGCGCATGGACCTCGACGCAACCGCCGAAGAACTCAAGATCGAGGTGCAGACCAAGGCCGGCCAGCGCCGCAAGAAGGCGATGAAGCGGCTCAAGGTCGTTGACGGCCTGCGCAAGTCGACCAACTCGCCGCAATGGATGTTCTTCCGCGCGTTGCCGGTCTTGCCGCCCGACCTGCGGCCGATGGTCCAGCTCGACGGCGGCCGCTTCGCCACCTCCGACCTGAACGACCTCTACCGGCGCGTGATCAACCGCAACAACCGGCTCAAGCGCCTGATCGAACTTGGCGCGCCCGAGATCATCATCCGCAACGAGAAGCGCATGCTCCAGGAGGCGGTCGATTCCCTGATCGACAACGGCCGCCGCGGGCGGCCCGTCACTGGCTCCGGCAGC
>VXTH01000268.1:0-4086 GCA_009837565.1 Chloroflexota bacterium
CCATCACGCCGGGACCGTAGTTCTCGACGAAGACGTCGTAGTGGGGCAGCATTTCGAAGAGCAGCGCCTTGCCGCGCTCGTCGCGCAGGTTGATCGTGACCGAGCGCTTGTTGGCGTTCCAGTTGATGAAGTAGTGAGAATCAATCGCGTCGCCACTGCCCACGCCGCGACCCGGGTCGCCAACGCCGGGCTGTTCAATCTTGACCACGTCTGCGCCGTGCCAGGCCAGCGCCTGAGTGCAAGACGTGCCCGCTTCATACTGGGTCATGTCGAGGACGCGGAGTCCGTCGAGAGCTGGCATCGTGGTGTCCTTCCGAGGGCGCGGGCGGTAGTGAGAATCCTCACCATCATAGGGACCCCGTCAGTCGCGACGCGGCAGCTCCCCCGGCGAGGGCAGCAACGTGAAACTCGTTCAGTCAGCCCGAGAGGCCACTGCGGTGGCCACTGACGATCCCCTCCGCATCGAGCTTGGCAAACTCCTCAGCCTTTATCCCAAGGTCGTCGCAGAGCACCTGCGCGGTGTGCTGCCCAAGCAGCGGCGCAGCCGTCATCGCGACGTTTGAGCCGGAGAGTCGCGGCGCCCAGCCGAGCTGGCGGATGGCGCCCCATTCGGGATGATCAAGATGCTGGATGGAGCCTCGCTCCTCGAAGTGCGGATTGTGGAAGAGGTCGTAGGTATCGTGCGTAGCCGAACAGGGCACACCGGCTCCGGCCAGGATCTCCTGGGCCTCCCACTTGGTGTGCTGCAGGGTCCAGGAACGGATTTCTTCTTGTAGCTCGGCCTGGTGTTCGACCCTCTCCCCGTCTTCCACGAAACGCGGATCGACCGTCAACTCTGGCCGATCCATCGCTGTGCATAACGTGTCCCACATCCGGGATGTCGTCAGGATGATGTAGACGTAGTCGTTCGACCCATCCGAATCCGGCGCCGGCTTGCAGGGATAGAGGTCGGAGGCGCTGAAGCCGAAGCCGTTGCCGTTGCGCGGAACGACGCTCTCGCCCCAGCCTTCGGTCTGCGAGACGTAGGTGCGCATGTAGTAGGTCATCGCCTCCTGCATCGAGATCTCGATCTCCTGACCCTCGCCGGTGCGCAGCCGCTGGATGTAGGCGGCGGCAATCGCGAACGCCATCTGCATACCGGTGCCCGAGTCGCCGACCGCCGCCTTCGGCATCGTCGGCGGGCCGTCGGCGAATCCGGTGGTTGAAAACGCGCCGGCCGCGTTCTGCGCGATCGGATCGAAGCACTTGAACTCGGCATACGGACCAGTCAGCCCGAATCCCTTGATTCGTGCGTAGATGATGCTCGGCTGAACCGACTTGAGCGCCTCGTAGGTCAGACCCAACCGCTCCATCACACCCGGGCCATAGTTTTCCACGAACACGTCGTAGTGCGGCGCCAGTTCGAGCAGGAGTTCTCTTCCACGCTCAGAGCTCAGATCGATCGCCACCGAGCGCTTGTTGGAATTCCAGGCGACGAAGTAGGGCGAATCGAGCCCATCCTCGCGCACGCCGCGGCCGGGATCGCCCTGTCCCGGCTGCTCGATCTTGACCACGTCGGCGCCCAGCCAGGCCAGCGCCTGCGTGCAGGACGTTCCCGCTTCGTACTGTGTCATGTCGAGGATGCGGAGTCCGTCGAGCGCTGGCATGAGTGGTTCCTTCCTGGTGCGAATGTCGAATCGCTCTTCAGGCGATCGGCATCGCGTTAGTGATCATGGTCGTGACCGTGGCCGTCATCGGTTGAGGGACGACCATGCCCGCCCTCCGGGCCTCCGATGTGGACGTTGGGTGTGCCGTCAAAGATCATCGAGCCTTCGAAGAATCGGGCGTTGGGATGGTTGGCGTACATGTAGTGCAGCGCCGCCGCGGCGAGCAACACCTCAAAGCGCGCCAGGTCCATCACCGTAAAGCGAATCAGGTCCCGCTTCGCAAACCCGAGCTTGCTCAGCGGGTATTCACCGATCGAACCGAGGAATGGTGGGCTGTCCGAATCCTCGATAGCCCTGATTGCATCTGGCAGGAGATCGGCTTCCAGCACGAGCAGCCCGGCCACGTCGGGATTGTCACGCAGGGCGCTCTCGATCTGTTCGTCGGCGTCTTCGGCGCCGAGTTGAAGCTGTTCAACATCGCCGCCGGTGTACTCCTCCTGCAGCACGGTGCAGATGTTCTTGCGGGCTGCAAACGCGTCGTGATGGATCACGCACAGGACAGGCCCGGCAACAGCGGCGGAGTTGAACTGTTCCGCTGCTCGGCGGCCGGCCGCAGTTTCGTCCATCGAGACGTGGATCAGCGATCCGGCCCGGTCGGCGTGCTCTTCGCCCGCTCCGAAGCTGGCGATTTGGACGCCATGCTCTGCTGCTGCTTCCAGCGCCGGAATGATCTGGTCGGCGTCAGCCAGGGTGGTGAGGATCATCCTGGCGCCGTCCTCGACGCATTGCTCGATCGCGTCGACGCGATCATCGACATTGGTGTGAGTTGAGTAGTCGAGCTTCACTCCAATCAGATTGGCCGCCCGTGCAGCGTGGAACTCCACGAACTGCCAGAACAACTTGTCGGAATCGCCGCTTGCGACCACGCAAAGCGAGGGCATTGGCTCCGCTGGCAAGGGCGTCTGGACCTCGATCCGACCGCTGTTGCGCCACAGATCGACGGGAGAGTTGGCCGGGAAGAGCCTGGGACGCGGAAGGATTCGCTCGCCCCACTGACTGCCGTCCCACTGCTGCAGGGCGAACTCGACGCGTCCGTCGGCCAGTTGCTTCGCGTTGATCCGCACTTCGGTCGTGACGCGGTCGTGCGAATCAGCTTCGGCCGATTCGAACATGAGCTGGTTAATCAGCGTGGTCACGACAATCGCCGCCGCAACGGCGATGGCGATCAGGAGATGGGTGCGATAACGGGCAAGCATGCAGGAACCTTCCGCGGGCGCCGCATCGTGCGCCTGATCGCCGACATCATAGTGATCCTTGGCGCCTGTCACCCGCCCGCTCGATCAGCCCGTACCATGCCTCTCAGGCACCAGAGCGAGGGATGGAGTCGAGATCATGACCACTGCACCAGCCGTTGGAATCTCCGCGGACGCACCGCCCGCGCCCGACAGCTACGACTGGCCCGGCATCGTGGCTGGACTGCAGCGCTATCTGCGCCTGACCGCGACGCCGGTCGGGATGAAGATGTTCGAGACAATCGAGGAGATGCAGGAGGTCGAGCGGATCCGTCGGCCGCAGTTCAAGCACGCGCTCGACCAGCTGGTCGCGCAGGCTCGCTGGCTCAACTTCACCTTAGGAGTGACGATGGACGATCTGATCGGCGCGCAATGCGGCGCACCGGTTGGGCTGCATCCGAACGAAGACGACGGCGAGTGGCGTCTGCGCACCACGATGACCAATGTCTGGTTCGAAACCGACGAAGACTCGATTCTCCATCAGCAGGCGATGGATGTGATGCCCTACGGCCGCTACGCCGCGCTGGCGCTGTCGCCGATCGCCACCGGCCGGCTCGATCCACCCGACGTTGTGCTGCTCTACGGCACGCCGGGACAGATGATCATCCTGATCAATGGACTGCAGTTCTCGGGCTTCAAGAAGTTCGAGTTCGCCTCGGTCGGCGAGTCCGCCTGCGCCGACAGTTGGGGCCGGGCGCTGCGTACCGGCGAGCCGTCACTCAGCATCCCCTGCTACGCCGAGCGCCGCTTCGGCGGCGTCCAGGACGACGAACTGCTGATGGCCATCCCGCCCAGGTACCTGCCCAAGCTGCTCGACGGTCTGGACAAGCTGTCACGGAACGGGCTCAGATATCCGATTCCGCCGCTCGGCATCCAGGCCGATCCGTCGGAGTCGCTGGCCAGGTCGTATCAGGACCGCTTCTAGGCACGGAACGCACCTGCTCGGCCCATCGTGAAAGAGAGCCTCGAACCTGCTCTGCGGTTCCGCCGACCGGCTCTAGTAGTGAATCCCCCGCCCGACGCCCCCGCCAGCCGCGATCGTGTCGCCCGTGATCGCAATCGATTTCGGCGAAGCCAGAAACGCCACGAAGTTGGCGATGTCGTCGGAGTCGATGATCGTCAGCAGTGAGTTGCCGGCAGCCATTCGA
>VXTH01000268.1:4096-6094 GCA_009837565.1 Chloroflexota bacterium
CATTCGAGATTCCGCTTCTTCCAGCGAAATCCCGTTTGACTCTGCAATCTGCGCAATCCGATCCGGCGTTGCTTCCGTGCGAGTCAGCCCGGGATGCACGACCGTCACGTTGATGCCGTCGGGACCAAGCTCGTCCGCCAGATTTTTGGTCAGCGCCGCCACCGAGACGTTGCGGATCGAACCGACCGTGTTGCCGCTGCCCCGCGCAGCGAGCCCGGAGACATTGACGATCCGTCCCCAACCCTTCTCTTGCATGTACGGCGCCGCCGCCCGCGAACAGCGCAGGTAGCCCAGCACCTTCACCTGGAGGTCGGCGAGCGCATGCTCGGCGGTCAACTCCGACAGCGGCAGAGGACCATGAACGCTGCCCGGCGAAGCCGCGTTGTTGACCAGAATGTCCAACCCGCCCAGCGCCTCCGCCGCGCCGCGGACCATCGCCTCGACGGAGTCATCGTCCGCGGCGTCGTACGCGAACCAGGCTGCCGCGCCCAGTTCGTCCGCCGCTACTCCGAGCCGCTCGGGATCGCGCGCCGAGATGGCAACCTCGCAGCCTTCCTCGATCAGCACCCGCGCGATCGCCTTACCGATTCCGCGGCTGCCGCCGGTGACCAATGCTCGCTTGCCCTGGAGTTGCAGATCCATCTCAGGCTCCGTTCGGGACGATGCGCTCGTGTGGCGCCTTCAGAAACTCGTTCGCCGTGATTGTGTGTCCGTCCAGCGATGCTTCGACAACGTGCCCATACTCCACCACGACATGCTGCGGACGCGACGGATTGCGATGGCCCTCGCTCGGTCCGAGCGCAACTATCTCTGCCTCGAGCCGGTGCGGAGTGATTGTCAGCACGCCGATCGCGCCCAGACGCGTTGACAGGTGATGCGGCAGCGACGGGCTGCCCGGATTGATCAACAGCACGTCGTCGCGGTACTCCAGCCGCTCGACGTGCGTGTCTCCGCCAATCAGCACATCTACCCATTCATCGTTCAGTGAGGCCGCCAGGATCTCGCCGATCGGCCGCGACTCCGGACGCAGTTCATGCGCCAACCCGATCCGAAACCCCTCAACGTCGAGAAACTGGTGCTCGGCCAACCGCGGATCATCGAAGATGTCGTTGTTGCCCCGCACCGCAAGCACCGGCGCGAACTGTTCACACCAGTCCAGCACGGCCGGCACCGTGATGTCGCCCCCGTGCAGAATCAGCTCAACGCCGGCCAACGCCTGACCCGTCTCGGGTCCAAGTTCGTCCATCGAATGCAGCAATTGGGGCAGATGAGTGTCAGAGATCAGGCCGATGCGCATGCTCGCAGGCTACGCCGGGGCCGGGATCAGCGCTAGCCTGATCGGGCTTGCGTCCATACGACTTCTTGCTTGCGTCTGTCCGACGCGGAAAGGCTGTGAGATGGCACAGGAACGACTGGCGGCGATCGCCGGTATCCACGAATATCCATTGCGAGTCGCCCCCGGCGTCTCCTCGATGCAAATCAAAGCGGACTCGATGAAGCGCGCCCTGGACGATGCCGGCCTCGACTGGGGCGACGTCGATGGCCTCTACGACGCGCTCGATGGCGAAGGCGGCGGCGGCCTTGGGCTCGCCGCGTACCTCGGGATCAAGCCGCGCCTGCTCGACACGACCCAGGTCGGCGGCTCCTCCTACGAGTTCCACGCCTCCCACGCCCTGCGCGACATCGCCGCCGGACGCTGCAACGTGGCCGTCACCACCTACGGCTCCACCGCCGCTTCAATGCGCGTGCCGATCGGCACCGGCGGCATGGGCCGCGGCGGAGCCTCATGGCAGCAGAACATGGAAGCCCCCTACGGTGGCACGCTGATCAGCAACTACGCGATGGTGGCCCACCGCCATATGCACGAGTACGGCACCACTACCGAGCAACTCGCCCAGATCTCGGTCGCCACGCGCAAGCACGCGATGCGCAATCCCGAGGCGGTCAAGGCAATGACCGACCTGCAGTTCGTCAAAGTCGACGAAATCACGGTCGAAG
>VXTH01000153.1:0-6064 GCA_009837565.1 Chloroflexota bacterium
TCGTGATGCTGGCCGATAGCTGCGAGGCCGTCGTCCGCTCCAGCGGAGAACATGAAGCCGATCGCATCGGCATGCTGGTCGACGGAGTCTTCGACGAGCGCCTGCGCGAGCGGCAACTCGATCATTGCGACCTCACAATGAGCGAGATCCGTCAGATCTCGGCAAGCTTCAAGCAAACACTGGTCGGCGTCCACCATCAGCGGATTGAATATCCTCCCGCCGCCGAGGCCGAGCTACGAGCGACGCCGCGAGAGGGTTCATCGGCAGAACCGGCGCTCTAGCGCGGCTTCTGGATCCGCCGCAACTGGCCATAACGAGTGCGCCCGATAGCATCGGCTCATGCGCTTCGCCGTGCTCGTCTTTCCCGGAACCTGGAGCGACTGGGACTGCGTCTATGCGCTGGAAGACCTGGGCCAGACGGCCGAGCGTATCTGGCACCGTGAGTCATCGCTGGACGAGTACGACGGCATCATCCTTCCGGGGGGCTTCTCCTACGGCGACCACCTGCGTTGCGGCGCGATCGCGCGCTTCTCGCCCGTCATGTCGGCTCTGGAGCGATTCGCCGCGACCGGCAAGCCGATCTTCGGCTCTTGCAACGGCTTTCAGATCCTCTGCGAGGCTGGTCTCTTGCCGGGAGTGCTCTTGCGTAACGCATCACTGCAGTTCCGCTGTCAGCCACAAGAACTCTCGGTCGAACGTGCTGACACCGGATTCACCAGCGCCTGCGAAGCGGGGCAGTTGGTTCAGCTGCCAATCTCTCACGGAGAAGGGCAGTACTTCGCCCCACCGGCAGTCCTGGACGAACTGGAAGACGCCGGGCGAGTGCTGTTTCGCTACTCGGGAGACAACCCCAACGGATCATTGCGCGATATCGCGGGAATCGTGAATCCGATGGGCAATGTGCTGGGCATGATGCCGCACCCCGAGCGAGCCTCCGATGCACTGCTTGGCGGCACCGACGGAAACTACATCTGGCGGTCGATGATCGAGCGGTGGGGCTGACGTGACGGAGTTTCCACCGCCTGCCGACGCACGAGCTGCCGAGGCGACCGAAGATGTCCTCGCCCAGATTGCGCTGAGCCGAAGAGAGTACGAACTCGCCTGCCAGATGCTGGGCCGCGCGCCATCGGATGTAGAACTTGGCATGATCGGCGCGCTCTGGAGCGAGCACTGCGGCTACAAGCACTCGCGGCCGCTGTTTCACCACTTCCCCACCGAAGACGAACGCATCCTGACCAACCTCGGCGAAGAGAACGCCGGCGCCATTGACATCGGCGGCGGCTGGGTCGCCGTGATGAAGATCGAATCGCACAATCATCCCTCGGCGATTGAGCCGTACGAAGGGGCAGCGACCGGTGTCGGAGGCATTGTCCGCGACATCTTTGCCATGGGCGCCCAGCCAATCGCGTTGCTCGACTCGCTTCGCTTCGGACCACTCGAAGATCGCCGCAATCGCCGACTCTGCGTCGGCGTTGTCGCCGGCATCGGCGGTTACGGCAACTGCTTGGGGATTCCCACCGTCGGTGGCGAGCTGGTCATCGGCGACTCCTACAGCGGCAATCCGCTGGTCAACGCAATGTGCCTGGGCATCGCGCCGCGCGGAGCGTTGATCTCGGCGACCGCCGGACCGCCCGGCACGCAACTGATGATCGTCGGCGCCGACACCGGCCGCGACGGATTGCACGGCGCAACATTCGCCTCGGTCGAACTGGACGAGTCCTCGGCGGAACGACGCCCGGCCGTGCAGGTCGGCAATCCCTTCCTCGAGAAGTCGCTGATGGACGCCTGCGTCGGGCTGGTCCGCGATCATCGTGACTGGCTCGAAGGGCTGCAGGACTGCGGCGCAGCCGGGATCACCTCGTCGACCGTCGAAATGGCCGAGCGCGCGAACGCTGGCATCCGCATCCAGACGCAACATGTGCCGCGGCGAGAGTCGGGCATGACGCCATACGAGGTGATGCTCTCCGAGTCCCAGGAACGGATGATCGCCGCCGTCAAGCCCGACCACGTCGGCGACGTGCAGGCCTGGTTCGAGCACTGGGACCTGCATGCCGAGGTGATCGGTGAAGTGACGGACGACGGCATCGCCCGGGTTCTCGACGGCGACCTGGAGGTCGCGGCGGCGCCCGTCTCGGTGATGACCAATCCGCCAGCCTACGAACCCTACGCCGAACGAGACGCAGACGCCGCTTCGCGCTCGGAGTGGGATCCGTCGTCGCTGACCGATCTGGAGCCTTCGGCGGCGAACGATGCCTTGCTGCGCCTGCTGGCGTCGCCGAACATCGCCTCCAAGCGCTGGGTCTACCGCCAGTACGACCACATGGTCGGCACCAACACCGTGGTCACACCCGGCTCCGATGCTGCGGTGCTGCGAGTTCGAGGCCTCAAGCAGGGCCTGGCCGTTTGCACGGACGGACCCGGCAGAGCTGTCGAACTCGACCCATACGCCGGCGCTGCACGAGCTGTGGCCGAGGCGGCGCGCAATGTCGCCTGCAGCGGCGCTCGTCCCGTTGCCGTGACCGACTGCCTCAACTTCGCCAACCCCGAGCGCGCGCCTATCTACTACCAGCTCAGCGAGTCGATCCGCGGCATGTCCGATGCCTGCCGCGCCTTCCACACGCCCGTCGTCTCCGGCAACGCGAGCCTGTACAACGAGTCCGAGGACGGCCCCGTCACGCCGACGCCCGTGGTCGGGATGCTTGGCGTCATTTCGGATGTCCGGCAGGCAGTCCGCATGGCGTTTCGGGATGAAGGTGACGAAGTCTGGTTGCTGGGCGGCGAGTTGGACCAGAACGCGTCGACCCTTGGCGGCAGCGAGTATCTGGCGGTGCTGCACGGCACATCGGCCGGACCGATCGACGTGGATCTCGAAGCAGAGGCGGCGTTGGTCGACACCCTCGTGGCGGGCGCGGAGGCCGGAGTCTTGAAGTCGGCCCACGATTGCTCGGACGGCGGACTGGCCGTGGCACTGGCCGAGTCCGCGATGGCCGGTGCAGTCGGCGTTGATGTCGAACTCGGCGATGTGCAGCGACTCGACGCAACCCTGTTCGGCGAGGCCGGCGCGCGTGCGGTCGTGAGCGTTGAGCCCGAGGATGCAGCGAGGCTAGTGGGGTTTGCTGCGCGCTTCGACCTTCCGGCCGCAAGGATTGGCGTGGTTGGCGGCGACCGGATTGTTGTCCGGGGCATCGACCTCCCGGTGTCCGAAGCGGCGGCGGTGTGGGAATCGGCATTGCCCGCGTTGCTGGACGGCTGACCCTCTCCCTCTGTTCATTCATTGGTCGGTCGGGCCCGGTAGCGGTCGCGATCGGGGATAGCCGCGCCTCGGGTGAGCGCGGGCATGCCGAGCATGTGGCGGGTTCCGGCGTCCCAGTTGAAATCGAGTCCGGCGTTGTGCCTTCTGGCGACCTGCAGGTCTCGGAATCGGCGTTCGAGCGTCCAGCGCCGGTGAATGGCGTTGGTGCCCGCAGCCGGGAAGAGCAGCTCCACGGCCTCGGTCGCGGCGTGGACGGCATTGACGTTGGCCAGACGCCACTGCGCGACGGCGTCGAGGTTGGGTTCTCCATCGAGAACCGATTGCCAGGCGATTGATCCCATCTCGCGGACGTACGAGCGGGCCGAACCGACCCTGGCCTGGGCGCGTCCCAATGCCACGCGAAAGTGCTCCCGCTCCGATAGCGAGCGCGAATCGCTCTTGCTGGCCACGTACCTTGCCTGACCGACCACCTCGTTGATCGCGCCCTGTGCGGCGCCCAGCGCCTGGCCGCCATTCTGCAGCCAACTGGCGATCCCGCTATCCGGAATTCGCCAGTTCGGACCCCCGGCGTGAGGCCTGGAACCGATCTTCATCGTCCGCTTATCCGGGGCAAAGACGTTGGCGCTCTCATAGTCATGCGAGCCGGTGCCGCGCAATCCCATCGTGTCCCAGGTCCGCAGGATTGTGCCCTGATCGGGATCGAGGAACGACATGTACGAATCGGCGGGCTGGTCTTCGTCGCGGAATGCGGCGACCACCTGAGTGGCGTGGTCGATGCCGCTGGCGTAGGTGGCGATGCCGTTGATGATCCAGCCGCGTTCGGCGCGCCTGCCCCAGTTGGTGGGCCGGGCCGATCCCGCGATTCGGCAGCGCGGACCACCGGGATCGTCCGAGCCGATCATCTCGCGGAGATGTTCGGTCTCGATGAAGCCGGTGACCAGTGAGAGCTCGGCGGCGAGCATGACGACCCAGCCGCTGGACGGATCGGCTTCGGACAGGGCCTCGACAGTGTGGAAGGTGACCAGCGGCGGGACTTCCAGTCCTCCGGCGGCGGCGGGGATGAACAGGCGGAAGAGACCGGCGTCGGTGAAGGTCTCGATCAGGTGGTCGGGCGGCCGACCGTTGGCTTCGGTCTCGTCCGCGCATTCGGCGATCAGCGGCTGCAGGTCTTTCGCGACCTGAACGATCGGGTGCTCGGCGGGGTCCGGCTGGGTTCGATTCATCGGCCGCCGTTCGGTCAGTCGCCCGCGGCGGCCGAGCCCTGGTGCTTCACTGCGGTGACGCCGCTGTCGTGGAGGCGTTCGATGTCGGGCCAGTCGTAGCCAAGGTTGAGCAGTTCCAGCTCGGTGTCCTGGCCCAGCTCGGGCGCCGACGATTGCACCTGGGTCCTGGTCTCGCTGAAGCTGACCGGGATGCCGACCACCTTGTGGTCCTCGAAGTGCGGATGCGGCGGCGATTGCAGGTAGCCGTTCAGCCAGAAGTGATTGTCCTCGGCGACCTCCTCGTAGTCGTAGACCGGACCGCAGGGAATTCGCGCGGCGATCATGCGGGCCAGCCACTCGTCCCGTGTCCGCTGTTGGAAGGTCTGTTCCAGCTCGGAGCGCAACCATTCCTCGTTGTCGCGCCGCTGGAACGGATCGGTCGATCGCTCATCGTTGAGCAGGTCGGGACGCTCAAGCGCCTCGCAGAGCGGGGCCCAGCTCTTCGGGTCGAGCAGCCCCATCGTGAACCACTTGCCGTCGCCGGCCTGGTACCAGCTGAATGTCGCCGAGAAGGAGCGGCCCGGCTTGAGCACCGGCTGGAAGCCGCTGTGCAGGAAGGCCTGCAGCGAGAGCGCCTGCAGGGTGAGCATCGCTCCAAGCTGGGAGACGTCAATCTTCTGTCCGACCCCATGCTGCGAGCGGGCGAACAGCGCGGTGACGATCCCGTAGGCGAAGAGCAGCGAGCCGGTCTGGTCGGCGAGGCCCCAGGGGGCGGTGATCGGTCGTTCGCCCGGTCCGCCGCCCAGCGCGATCATCGCGCCCGACATGCCTTGCGCCACCACATCGAAGGAGCCGCGGGTTGCCCACTCGCCCTCGGGCCCGAAGCCGGAGTTGGTCGCGTAGATCAGCTGCGGATTGACCTGCTTGAGGTCGTCATAGCCGAGCCCGATCGAGTCGAGGTATCCGGGCCGGAAGTTCTCGGTCAGGACGTCGGCGTCCGCGATCAGTTTGTGAACGACTTCGATGGCGCCGTCGGCGCGCAGGTCGAGCGTCATCGAACGCTTGCCGCGGTTGAGCGCTTCGAAGTAGGAGCAGAAGCCATCGGCGCCCACGCCGAGCTGACGTCCCGGGTCGCCGTTGCCCGGCATCTCGACCTTGAGCACATCGGCGCCCATGTCGGCGAGCATCGCGGTGGCGTGTGGACCGTTCTGGTAGCGAGTGAAGTCGACGACGCGGATTCCTTCGAGCGGGGCGGGCATGATGAGCATCCTCCGGGCCTAAGAGCCAGATGTGAGCAAGATATCTGATGTCGCCGGAGCCAATGTTGCGCCGCCCAAACCAGACGGCACTCCCTCAAACGCCATCACTTCCTCCACTCCCCCTCCGATGCCCCGCACTTGATGCGGGGCCCAGACCGAGATCACCCCACACAGCAGACCCGCAGAACATCCGCAGGCCGCAACCACCACCATCCCTCCCCTTCCGATCCCCCGCGCTCGCCTGCCCCTGGCTTGAACAGGGGACGCGGGGCCCAGACCGAGATCCCCCCACGCAGAACACCCCAAGCGCATCCACCGACACACACCAACCCACCCATATCGAACATATG
>VXTH01000238.1:0-6015 GCA_009837565.1 Chloroflexota bacterium
GTCGGCGGTGATTCCGCCAAAGCCGCCCTGCACCGGAGCGAAGGTGGGGCGCTCATTGGCCGGTACTCGCGACATCTCGGCGGTGTACTTCAGGTCGTTGCCGGCCGAGAACGCGCGCTCGCCGGCGCCGGTCAGGATCCCCACCCAGGCGGAATCGTCGGCGGCGAAGGTGTCCCAGGCGTCGGACAGTTCTTCGGTGGTCGGCGGGTGAATCGAGTTCATCCGCTCGGGCCGGTTGATGGTGATGGTGACGATGTTGCCGTCTTGCTCGTACTTGATGAACTCGTAGTCGGCCATGCTCAAACCCTTCAGGTGGTGTGTGTGACTCGGTCGGTGGTCAGTTAGTGCTGGACGCAGGTCCCGCCGTCGACATTGTACGACTGCCCTGTGATCCACTCGCCCTGGGACGAGCAGAGGAATGTGGTGATGTAGGCGATGTCCTCGCCCTCGCCGGCGCGGCCCATGGGAATGCGGGTGTCGATCGCTCGCTGCCAGAACTCGCCGCGGCCCATGTCGTCCATCCGCGAGGTGTCGATAATGCCGGGACAGATCGCGTTGACACGGACGCCGTGCTGTCCGATTTCCTGGGCCATCGAGGCCGTCAAGGCCTGTAGACCCGCTTTCGACGACGCGTAAGCAGCAGTATTGGGACCGAGCATCTTACCGGCGATCGAGGAGATGTTGATGATCGCGCCGCCATCGCCCTGTTGAATCAGGTGTCGGCCAAAGAACTTGCTCATGTAGAAGGCGCCGTTCAGGTTGACATCCAGCACCACTCTCCACAGCTCGGGATCAAGGTCTACCACCGGGACGCGGTCTGATCCTCGAGCGGCGCCGGCGTTATTGATCACGAAATCGGCCCGACCGAACTCGTCCAATGTGGTCGCCAGCAGATCTTCGACCGCACCATAGTCCGCGACGTCCGAAACAAGCGCGAGCGCTCGCTGTCCCTCAGCGCGAACCTCGTCAGCGACCGATTCGATGTCGCGCCATCCGACGGCTTTTTCGTCGTCGGGATAGTCCTCCGGCGCCCGTCCGGTGCCGGTGAGCACGATGTCACAGCCTTGCCGGGCCAACTCGACGGCGATTGGCCGCCCGATACTGCGCATTCTTCCCGCGCCGGTGACGACGGCAACCTTGCCGTCAAGACCGCTGAGCTGCATAAGGCAATCTCCTGATTGGCGATGGGTGTGGGTTGATGATATGTGAGGCCGCATGGGTGGTTGGGAAGAAATTTTTCTCTGAGCGCCGCGGGAGAAAAAACGGACGATCGCCCGTGTTGTGCTGGGTTTTGTGAGATTGACGTGGTTGGAAATGGTTGAGTTTGGAAGGAAATGGAAGGTCCAGACCGGCGCCGGCTGACCGTTTCCAGCGTAGCGGTGAGACTTGCCGGGACACGCTCGAACACATTGCGCTGGCCTCGCCTAACCTAACTCGTGCGTTCTGATCTTACAACGGTGAGCGACTCGAGGGACGATCATTCATCATCCGGCGGTTCCTCGACCTCACTATCCTCGCCGTCGTCTTCGTAGAACTCTTCGGACTCGGCGAGGTCCCGGATGTCGTCGAGAATCTGTTCCAGGTGAGGGCCGTTGCCGGCGCTTCGGATCAGGGTGAGCAGCGGGCCAAGGAAGCCCGAGAACTCAAGGACCGCCTCGGCGCGAGTCATTGAGCCTGTCGTTCGCTCGAAGCGGAAATCATAGCGGGCGCCGGTGAGGGAGGTCGACCAGTCAATCGCGTAGTGCCGAGGTGATTCGTTGACGATTTCCTTGAACGCGCCCTCCGTGATCGCCCGCTCCAGAACCTCGACGGCCGCCTCGTAGGCGTCGATGGGTTCGGCGTCGATTTCGATTTCTCGAACCGTCATTCGTCATCTCCCCGCACCACGTTTCCCAAGGTCTTGCCACTCTTCGTCTTCCACTCGCGATATGGCTGAGGCGCACGGCCGGTTAGTGCTGAGGTTGCAGCGGAGGGTGAGGAGAATACGTAATCCCGACTGAGCAGATAGTGGTCACCGTAATCTACGAAGACCTCATCATCGATCAGAGACTGTCGCCTGGAGACTTCACCTCGGAACTCTGGCCGACTCAGAAACGAAGGCACCGGATTCCTATGCGCCTGCGATCCCTCCAGGACCACGAACTCGTTGGCGCTCTCCACACGAGCACTCGCCTTGATGCCTCTAACCTCGAGGAAGAAGAGCTCCTCTCGAAGCCCATCGTTGGAAGAGCCCTCCGACGATGAGCGAAATGCTGTGACGCCAAGCACTTCAATGCAAGTCAACATGTCGTCGAGAAAACGATAGGCGTCGGCGCTATCGGCCTCTGAAATGATTGGCGCAGACGGCTCATTTCGATTCTGAAGATCTGATCGTCCGCGCTCTTTGGCAATTCGGATCAGCTCAGACTCGATGAACCGGGCGTGCGCACTGTTGAATGCGTTGTCCTTGCTTGTGAATGCAGCAGCGTCAGTCCAGAAGTCTTTTTCGGAGTCGTGGCTCAGCAGCCGCGTCATGACATTGTCTGATTGACCGATGTAGATCCTTGGTGAGTCAACGCCTTCGTCTCGCTCCCACAGCACATAGACGCCTGTTCGGTTCACTTCGTCACGAGCGCGAGCCTTGGCCAGAAGTAGGCGCGGGAATGCAATGCCTTGACCAGTCCAGCCCGAGCGCTCGACCACTTTCAGACCTTGGGGATCCCCATCGGGAAAGTACAGGCGCACCGAGAAGCCGCGTGTCGGCATACCATTTCCTCCAACGGGAAGCGTAACTGCCGCTGTGCAAGACCGATCCAAGGTTCCGGCGCTCGATCGCGACGAGCAGGCCGCTTATGAGGCTGGGCTTGCGGTTCGCGCGGATTCTGAGGCTCGCTCGGCGGGTTGGATTGAGCGGACGGTTGAGGTTGCTCTGAATGCGAATCATGGGTTTCCTCGGGGGGAAGCTCGGATTGCATTGCAGCTGGGTCCGGCGGATGAGGTGGTGGCGGCGCTGCTTCCGGCGTTGCTCTCGCCGAACAAGCGGATGCGACGACGGTCGATGACCTTGCTGCCACGTCTTGACCCCGAGGAGGTGTGCCGACAACTCGATCCGGTGCTGGAAACGGGAGCGCGCAAGTCGAGGCGAGCGGCGTGCGTTGCGCTGGCGGCAATCGGTTCGCCAGCGGTGTCGCTGCTCGTACGGCTTGCGGGTGACGCCGACGAGGCGATCCGCAATCGGGCCCGGCGCGCGCTCGACGCGATCGCCGCCCGACCTCCCGAGAACGGGAATCGCAACCTCTCTTACGTCCGCCCGTTCGGACTTCCGTATCGTGACTCGCCTCCGCCCCGACCGCAGTCGTTTGCGGTCGCGGCATTCAACTTTTCCTACGGCGTCAATCTGGGCACGCTGGTTCGGAGCGCCGAGGCGGCGGGAGCGGAGGCGGTCTGGATTATCGGCCGCGACTTCTACTACCGACCGTCGACCAAGGGCTCGGACTGGTGGTTGCCGGTCGAGACGATGGACTCGCCGGCAGAGTGCCTCGTCCGGGCCGCGGAGGAGGGCTTTGCGATTGTGGCGCTGCAGCAAGGCGCGGATGCGCAGCCGATCTGGGAGGCGGAATGGCCGGAACGGCCGCTGATCGTTGCGGGCAACGAGGGCGACGGCTTGCCGCAACCGTTCATTGAGGCGGCGGCGCTCCAGCTTGAACTGCCGATCTTCGGCAACATTGACAGTCTCAACGTCTCCGTGGCGACCTCGGTCGCGATGTTCGCCTTTCGGGGCTGGCAAGCTCGGCAATGACCCGACGATTGAGCCGCCGCCAACTGCTACGGGCGGGGGCGGTGTTGGCGGTTGGAGCGACGCTCGGACCCGCATTGCCGTCGCTGGCTCGTGAAGCAGATTCGATTCCGCTGGTGACCGGAATGAACGCCCACACCTGGTGCGGACCGGATACTCCGATCGCTGAGGCGACGGCCGGCTTGCCGCTGCGGATCGCCTATGGATGGGATGTCGCCGAGCGTCGTTGGCTGGCGTACGCGCCGCATACGCCGATCGACAGCATCGGCGTGCTGCGACACGGACAGCCGCTAATGCTAATGATGTCGGCCGACGCCAGCTGGCGGCAACCGTGGTTTCGCGGGGCGATGCCCGAACCGGTGGAGCTGCCGGTCGGATGGTCGTTCCTTGGATGGTCGGGTCTGCGGGAGACGGTCTGGGGCGCGTTCGGCCAGGAACTGCTGGGATCGGTGGCAGAAGCCAGACGCTGGAACACCGACCTGCAGGAGTGGGTTGCGTACACGCCGGGACAGTCGGCCGAGGAGTTGTTCGCGGTGCTGCATCCGGGCGACGCGGTGTGGGTGAGGATGCGGATTGGCGGCGCGCGCTGGAACCCTGCAGGCGGCGTGATCGAGCCCGACCGGGCCGCGCGTCTCGTGCAGGGGGAAATCACGTACTACCATCCGTCCCTCGCCGGCGGGGTGATGTTCTGCCCGCCGCATAATCGATATGATCCGACGGATCCGGAAATCGGCGCGGCCGTGACCTGGCCCTGCGGTACACGGCTGCGTATCTGGAGAGATGACCGGTTCGTCGATGTGATTGTCCAGGACACCGGACTGCTCGGGCACAATCATGTCGACCTGTCGGAGGCTGCCTTTCAGCGATTGGCCATCCTTCCTGAAGGGCGTGTAAGCGTTCTGATCGAAGTTCTCGCAGGTCCTGAATGACCTGCTCCCAGGCATCCATGTCGCTCATAGGTTGAGCCCATGGAGAGACAGTCATGAGCAGACGCAGAGCATTCGCTTTCAGCATCTCCGCCGCGCTGATCGCTGCAGCGATCACGGCAGCCGCGTTCCTGTCATTCGGCAATGGTGAATCGCCCGGGATTGGCGAGCCATCCGGCGCGATTCAGTACGAGCTGTCCGAGTCGCTTGGCACGGCGCAATCACCGGCGGTCCCGTTGACGCCGCCGGACACCTTCTCGAGCCTGACGCGTTCCGCTGTCGACTGGTCGAGCGTCTACGCCAGGGTGTCGCCTTCGCTGGTGTCGGTTGTGACCGAGGCCGGGACGGGCTCGGGCTTTTTCGTGACTGATGACGGTCATGTGATCACGAACCTGCATGTCGTGTCCGAAGCGGAGCAGGTCTACGTGTACCTGCAGGACCGCAGCCGCCACGAAGCGGAGATGATTGCCAAAGACGCCGGCAATGATCTGGCTCTGTTGAAGATTGACGCGGACGCGACCGAGATCAGTGTGCCCAGCTTCGGCCGGCTCAACGACCTTCGCATCGGCGACCCGGTCGGCGCGCTGGGGGCGCCGTTCGGTCTGCCGAATTCCCTGACGGTGGGCATCGTCTCGGCCCTCGACCGGACGCGTCCCAGCGGCACGGGCACGCTGGAACCGTTGCGCTCGATGATTCAGACCGATGCGGCGCTCAATCCGGGCAACTCGGGGGGCATGCTGGTCGACGAGTTTGGCAGAGTCGTCGGGATTCCGACGCAGATTGAAAGCGCGGACCGGAGCTCGAGCGGGATAGGCTTTGCCGTCAGCGCGGAGGCGATGCTTCGCTCCTTGCCGACGATGTTGCAGGGCGAGGATGTCGAGCGCAGTTACCTCGGCGTGTCGCTTCCGCCAACCGGCGGTCGGTTGGAGATTCTGGACGTGGTCTGCGAGTCAGCAGCCGATCGCGCAGGCGTGCGAGTTGGAGACGTGTTGCTGCGGATCAACGGCGAGTCCGCCGATTCGTTTGCCGAATTGGTCGAGGCCCTGGCCGACATCGCTCCGGGCGAAGAGATGACGGTCACGGTACGACGTGGGTTCAGCCGACTGACCCTGGAAACGACGGCGACTGCCTGGCCGACCGAGCCTCCGGACCTGGGTTGCGGTTAGCGGTCGCCGTCGGTCGCCCTAAGCCAGTCTTCGCGCGTGACATCGGCGTACGTGTTTCGGCGCCAGAGCCACCAGCGCACTCTGGGGGTCGAGAGGGCAAGCAGCGCGGCGCCCAGGAGACAGGCGCCCATGGTCAACAGGCCGAAAC
>VXTH01000102.1:0-5989 GCA_009837565.1 Chloroflexota bacterium
GTGCTCGGTGATCCAGATGTGGTCGTAGCCGAGCTGCTCGGCGTAGACGATCTCGTCGAGGATTTCGTCGTAGAACTGCGCCCAGGGTTTGCGCCACTGGGGCGGATTGCGGAAGTCGTAGATCAGGCCGAACTTTGGCTGGCGTGTGGACATCAGTAGAGGCCGATCCGTCCGCCGAGCGGAATGTCGAGCAGTTCGGAGCGCGGTGCGACGTGGTTGAGCTCGTTCTTGACCGGCGCGAGCGCGTCGGGGCCGGTCATGTCGTGGGTCATCGGCGGCATCCAGTCGTCGTGGTGGCCGAGCACGATGCGCGGCGCGCGGAGCATGTCGGACATTCGGCCGACGAACTGGGCGAGCGAGCCCTGGATCGGTTCGCCGTCGATGTTGGGTCGTCCGGCCATGGCGACGATGGCGACGTCGGGGCGCATGTTCTGGACGACGCCGGTCCAGCAGCCCGACGTGTCGTGGTAGAAGATCGAGCCGTAGGGGGTGTCGATCAAGTAGGCGAGCGCGCCGCCGGTGTCGTTGGAGCCGAGGCAGCTGGCCACGTGGTCGGTCATCTGGGTCTGGGCATCTGAACCCAGGTCCTGGGATCGTTCACCGAGAGAGCCGCCGATGTCGATCGAACCTCGGTTGCCCCAGCGCTCTTCTTCGGTGAGTCCGTAGTGTCCGAGGACGACCTTGCCGGGATCCCAGGAGCCCTGGGTCCAGATGCAGGAGTGCAGGCTGGGGAAGACCTCGACGGTGATGTCCCTGGAGATGCGGTGACGCTCGCCACCCTGCGAGCGGAGGAGCTGGTCTTCGGAGATGCCGGCTTCGAGCAAGACTCGCGCCGATTCGTTGGAACCGATCACCGGTGCGCCGGTGTTGGCGGCGATTACCTCGGCTCCGGCGATGTGGTCGAAGTGGGAGTGACCGACCAGGACGGCATCGGCGCGGGAGATGTCTGCTGCAGTGAGGCCAACGTCCGGCGCGAGCGGGACGCGGTCGATGTAGGCGTCGAGCATGATCACGGTGTCGTCGATCTGCAGGCGGAATGTCGCGCAGCCAAGCCAGTCCAGGGTGACGGTCATGAGGGCCTCCGATGGTTGTGGTCGGAGGGTAGTGGGTGGGTGGCCGGCAATGCCCGGCCAGGTCCCCCTGTGGTGAGGGAAAGAAGATTGGTCTAGACCAGCAGCAGCGTTCGCGGGACGAGGCGTTCTCCGACGGGATCAACAGCGAGAGCGAGTCCCTCCAGCGTGTAGGCGCCGAGCAAAGACGGGCCCTCGTTGTCTCCGAACGTGACAATAGTGATGATTCGTTGGTCGCCGATTGTGACCCACACGTGGCCGTATTCCATCTCGACGAGCGATCCGTCAGCGAGTTCGAACACGCGACTGTCGAGGGGTTCAACCCGCAACGCGCGAAGTACGTGCGTTGGCAGCATCATGTAAAACGATCCGGTGTCAACCACCGCGCTGATCTGGAGCGACGTCTCTCGGTCCAGATTGGCGACTTCGATTTGTTGGCGGAAGAGTCCCATCGCAGCAGAGTAACGGGCCGGCCCTGGTTGCGCTATACCGGGATAATCCGATACCACTTGCGGCGGCCGACCCGGAGGACGGCGCCGTTTCGAATCTTGGTGCCCTGCTCTTTGACCACTTCGTCGTCGATGCGGACGGCACCCTGCGAGACGAGGCGTTTGGCCTCGGCTCGGCTGGCGGCGGCTCCGATGTCGTGGAGGAGGACCGGGAGGGCGACTTCGACAGTGTCGGCGCCACCGAATTCGATTGGCGCCTCGGGAATGTCGTCGGGGACGCTTCGCTTCGAGAAGGTTCGGGTCCATTGCTCTTCGGCGGCCTGAGCGGCTTCGTCGCCGTGCCACTCGGCAACGATCGAGCGGGCCAGGCGGCGCTTGGCGTCCATTGGCTTGAGCGCGCCCGAGTTCAGGTCGGCCTCGATCCGGTCGACCTCGTCGTCGGAAACGTTGGTGCCGTAGTCGAAGAAGCGGACGATGACGTCGTCGGGGATCGACATCGCCTTGCCGTATTGCGTGTTGGGCGGTTCGTCGATGCCGATGTAGTTGCCGGTGCTCTTGGACATGCGCAGGGTGCCGTCGGTGCCGACCAGGATCGGTGTCAGGACGGCGACCTGCGCCGACTGTTCCTGGCGTTCCTGCAGCGTGCGGCCGCACATGATGTTGAAGGTCTGGTCGGTGCCGCCGAGTTGGACATCGGCCTGAAGCGCGACGGCGTCGTAGCCCTGCATCAGGCCGTACATGAACTCGTGCAGGTAGACCGGCTGGCCAGCATCGATCCGATTGCTAAACGTGTCACGCTCGGCGAATTGCTGGACAGTGAAGTTCGAGGCCAGGTGGATCACGTCGCCGAATGACATTTCACCCAGCCACTCGCTGTTGCGCCGTACTTCCGTCGTGAGAGGATCGAGCAGCTTGAAGGCCTGGTCCCGGTACGTCTCGGCGTTGCGGTTGAGGATTTCGGCGGCCTGCATGGGGCGCAGCGAGTCCTTGTCCGACGGGTCGCCGACGAGGCCGGTGAAGTCGCCGATCAGCAGGATCGACTGATGTCCGAGGTGCTGGAACAGCGCCAGCTTGCGCAGCGTGACGCAGTGGCCGATGTGCAGGTCGGGCGAAGTTGGGTCGACCCCGAGATACACGCGCAACGGACGGTCTTCGATCAGCGATTCGGTGAGGCGCGCGCGAAGCTCGCGGTCCATGACGCGGCGCGTGCCTTCATCGCCGTAGGCGGTGCCACGCATGATCAGCGCGTGCTGGCGCTCGACCTCTGCTGCAACGTCTGCTGGGACTCCGTCACTCATGACCAGGTTCCTACTAGGTTCCTATTGGGCTCCGATGGACATGCCGGCCAGCAGATCGCGGGCTGCGTCACGATCCTTGCCGATCTGCTCGACCAGCGCATCGATGCCGTCGAACTTGCGCTCGCCGCGCAGCCGTTGGACAAATTCTACGCGCAGGTCGGCTCCGTAGATGTCGTCGTCGAAGTCCATGATGTGGCATTCGATCGAGAGGCCGCCGCCGTCGTCGAAGGTCGGCCGCATACCGATATTGGTCACGGATGGAACCGGTCCGGATTCCAGATGAGCGATCGTGGCGTAGACGCCCGGCGCGGGGATTGAGCGGTCGTTGCCGATCGCCACGTTGGCGGTCGGGAAGCCGATTGATCGACCGCGCTTGAATCCGACCACAACCGGTCCGTGGAGCGAGTATCGGCGGCCGAGCAGGTCGCCAACCTGCTGAACGTCGCCATCGGCGAGAGCGATGCGGATTTCGGTGGAAGAAACCTTGTCGGTCGATTCGCTGGTGAGCAGTTCGATCACTTCGACCTCGAACCCGAGGTGTTGCCCGAGTGCCTTGAGGGTGTCGGGGTCGCCGCCGCGCTGGCGGCCGAGAGCGAAGTCCTCGCCGATGATCAGGCGGGCCAACTGGAACTCCTCGACCAACATGCGGACAAAATCGCCGGCATCGGTGAGCGAGAAGTCGGACGTGAACGAGACGGTAGCGACGCCGTCGAGCCCGGTCTCGAGGATGAGTGAGAGTCGGTCCTCGAGTGAAGTGACGTACTCGGTCGTCAGGTCGGGTCTGAGGACCTGGCGGGGGTGGGGGTGAAAGGTGATCGCGGCCGCAGCGAGGTCATGTCTCCGGGCGCTCTCGACGACATGTTTGAGCACGATCTGGTGACCGCGGTGGACGCCGTCGAACACGCCGATCGTCAACGCCGTGGGCCGTCCAAGCGAGGCCCGACGCAGCTCCGACCGAGCCAGCTCTGTCACCACCGGAACAGGCCCTTCAAACGATCAACCGGCATCGGAACGGAAGCCCAGCGTATCAGCCGCTCGGATGCTTGAGGCTCATTCGTCCAGAGATGATGCGTCTGCCGCCGCCCAGGCGGAGTCCGGCGCGTCGGGCAGCGCCGTGATCAGGATGTCCTCAAACTCACCCTGCTGCTCGATCTCAATCGCGAGCGATTTGTGCAGCTCCAGGACGGCCATGAAGGAGACGATCAACTCAAGCCTCGATTGGGCAGCCTCGATCCAGGCGCGAAAGGACAGTGCGTGACCGCTCAACAGCCGAGCGCGGAGATCGCCGGCGCGCTCGCGCACCGTGATTCTCTGGCGTTCGATTGCTGCGTCGTGGGCAATCTCTTTCTGCGCTTCCCGTTCCGCGGCACGGTCGAGGACTTCCTGCGCGATCCGCGCGAGGGCATCGAGCGTGAGGTCATGCGACATTCCGACGGGCAGCGGCCGATCAATCGGCGGGGCCGAAATCGGCGTGTACGAGCGCAACTGTTCGCGGTCTCGCTGTCCCAGCTGGAGGATGCCGTCTCGATACATCTTGTATGCGCGGGCCATTTCAACCAGTTCGCGGGCGTCATTTGCGGATTCCTCATCTTGAGGAGGCGCCTCCGGCGCGGGAAGCAACTGGCGCGCCTTGAGCAGCACCAGGCGTCCGCCAATGCTGATGAAGGCGGCCAGAGCATCTGCCCGCTCCTGACTGACGGCGCCCTCGGGTGGCGACATCGACGCCACCTGAGCCAGGTACTGGTCGGCGACCTGCGCCAGCGACAGCTCGGAGATGTCGAGTTTGCGCGACTCGATCAGTTCAAGCAAGAGGTCGAGTGGACCCTCGTATTCGGGGAGTCGGAGCTGGACCATTCGTCTAATGGCCGGAGTCGGATACGTCTCGAAGGAGGGCAGTGAAACCAGCCTGGACAAAGTCGCGGTCATAGGCGAGCGCGTACTCAGTCCCCATAGATTCCATGATGAGGAAGCTGGCGCAGTCTGTCAGACTCCAACGTTGGTCCGGCCGGTCTGCGTAGCGCCTAGCCGCCGACCAGAACTGTTCCGACGACTGTGGCACGACATTCACCTCATCGGCCGCACGCAGTTTCTGGACGAAGCTCTCGATCGCCTGGGGTCCTTCCGGTCCCGACCTGCTGAAGTGGTTGAACACTTCGACCAAGACCATCTCTGACGTGACAATGTTCAAGGGAGGCTCTCGCATGGCCAATTCCATGGCCCGGGCATTGAGCGGATCTTCACTATCCAGTAGGGCGATCCAATAGCCCGCGTCGGCGAACGCGCCGGGCATCAATCTCCGTCCCTGGGATGCCCGTACAGATAGTGTTTGTAGTGTTTCGCGCCGTCGTGCGGCACACCCGAGAAGGCATTCGGAAACTCTCGTTGAATCTCATCAACGATCTCGAGGATGCGTGGATTGCCAGCGTCTGCGCGGGAAGTCGCATCGGCGCTGTCGCGGTCGACCGACACATCAACAGTTACCTCACAGCCGTCCGACAGGTCGAGCGGCTCTAGTGGGGTCAGGACGCCGTTCGCATAGCGGGCGCGGATCGACCGTTGCGGCATCGCCTGTTCCTTCCGGTCCAGTGTATCTGCGTCGTTAGGAGAGGGTGCGCGGGAAACGCCGTACGTCGTCAGTTGGCGACGAAGTTGAGCAGCTTGTCGGGCACCCAGATCACTCGGCGCAGGGTCTTGCCCTCGAGTTGATCCGCGACGCGTGTGGAGGCGCGCGCGGCAGACTCCGCGGCGTCCTGTGAGGCGCCCGGAGCCAGGGCCAACTTCTCTCGCAGCTTGCCGTTGACCTGCACGACGACGGTCACAGTCTCGGCTTGCGCCAATGACTCGTCGTACTCTGGCCAGGCCTGTTCATGGATGGAACCGTCGTGACCGGTTCGCTGCCAGAGTTCCTCGCTGATGTGCGGCGCTGATGGCGCGAGGCAGAGCAGCAAGGCATCGATTGCCTCACGCCACGCGTCGGAGTCGACCGGTCCCTGCTCGCGAATGTCCTGCAGTTCGTTGGTGAACTCCATCATCGCCGCGATCATCGTGTTGAAACGGAAGCGCTCGATGTCCTGCGAGACCTTGCCGATCATCGCATGCGTCGCGCGGCGGATGGCATTCGCCTGTCCGTTGCCGCGTTCGACATCGCCGAGAACCAGGTTCCAGACGCGGT
>VXTH01000010.1:0-1492 GCA_009837565.1 Chloroflexota bacterium
TGGTTGGTCACTGGCTGAACCGACCAGGCAGCCGTCTTCCACTCGCCATCGAGACTCTGTAGGGCGGAGGCGGTGGCGTCGCTCGGCGGTTGGTAACTGACGCTGACCGTCTCATTGAGGTCTGCTAGCGGACTCAGGGGCAGCTCGATGCTGGATCCGTTGATCTTGACCGATTCAACCACGGCCGAGGTGCTGCCGATGAGAGTGAATGTCGATGCGGCGGGAGTGCCGGCCGAGGTTGCCAGCAAGGCATGAGACATGACAATCGTCAAGGTCCGCCCGGCGGCGTCCACCGACGCCGAGCGGAAGGTCGGCGTCGGATCTTCGGTGTTGTTCGTCGCTCCGAGTTCCACAAACGAGTCGACCATCAGTGAACTGCCTGCTCGCTTGAGCGGCGTCTCGGCCGGCTGTGTGTAGCCAACCGTGATCGAATCACGATGCGTAATTTCTGGATGGACGGTGAGAGTCAGCGTCTTGCCCTCGATAGAGATATCGGAAACGGCCGCCGCGACTCCGCCGAGCGCGAACGTGGAAGCCGCGGGCTCCGACTGGCTGTCCAAGTGCCGATCAAACGTGATCTCGATCTGGTCAGCAGCGACCGTCGCCGAGAGCGGACGGGGCTTGCCGTCGGTGCTGTTGGTGACAGGCTGCCCACTGAATGCCTCGACCACTTTCTGGTGGGCGAGCGACCGCAGTCTTGGTTCGGATTCCCCTTCCGGTGGCGTGTAGCTGATCATGATTGCCTGGCTCACATCAGCCAGGGGCGCCAGGCCGAGAGTCACACTGCTGCCTGAGACCGTGACCGACGAGACCGAGGCAGTTGTGCCCGACAACGAGAATGAAGACGCTGCAGGCGTTCCCTCGGCTGTCGCGTCGAGCGGGAGCGTGAAGTCGATGGTGAGTCTGGTCCCGTCGGCCGAGGTCTCGGCCCGGCTGAACTCGGGAACTGGCGCCGACGTCCGGTTGGTAACGGGTTGACTGCGAAACGCGTCAGCATCGCGGTTGTTGCGCGCCTCAATCCTGGGCGGTGCGTCGGGCACCGAGTAGGACACCGTGATCGAGGAATTGACGGTCACCGCCGGCGAGAGCGTCAGGGTGACCAGAGAGCCCTCGAACGCCGCCGCTGTCACCGTGATCTCGACTTCGCCGGCGATGGTGAACGCCGAGGCCGGGGCGACCGCCTTGAGCGGCAGGTCGAACGTGATCGTCAGGAGCGAACCGTCTACCGCCGCGTCGCTGAACGCCGGCTTACGGTCGGGCGTGCTGCTCATGAACTGGAACGAGAAGATGTCAGCGACGTTGTGCGCGCCGTCCAGTTGCCTGAGCGGCGCCTGGTTCGGCTCGAGATAGCTCAGCGTGTAGGTGGGCGAGTCACGGCTGGGGAGGATGCCGTCGAGTGTCAGGGTGACGGTCTGCCCCGAGACGGTCACGTCGTCCACAGCCGGAACATTCTGAACGCCGCCGATCGTGAAGGCTCTCGCGTCAGGGACGC
>VXTH01000010.1:1502-5954 GCA_009837565.1 Chloroflexota bacterium
CATCGAGTTGCTCGCTGAAGGTCAACGTGACGACCTCGTATCGCGCGGAGACCGTTTGCAGGGTGGGCGGACCGTCAACGTTGTTGGTCACCGAGCGCGCGGCCCAGCTCTCGACCAGTTGGTTGCCCTGATCGAGGTCGGCAAGCGGATAGTCGGCGTTGGCGCGGCGCTGATCGTAGGCGAGCGTCACGGAGTCGCCTTCGCTGATCGCCTGACTGCGGCTCAACTGGATGTCGAGCCGGTTGCCCGAGTCCGAGCGCCGCAACAGATCATTGACCGGTCGCGTGACGCCATCCACCGAGACCGTGAAGGCGGAGAAGTCGGACCACTGATAGCTGAGATCGGCGATCGCTTCGCAGAAGGTGACGTAGATGTATCGACCAGTGGCGTCGGATTCGATCGAGTCGATCCGGGGCGCTGCGTCGGTACGGTTGGCGACGCTCTGGTCCGAGAACTCCTCGATCGTTCCCCCACCGACGCCGATCAGGGAGGAACTCCCTGGCGAGAAGCCAACGCTGACGCTCTCGTCGCTGCAATCGACATCCGGGACCGCTTCCGTCAGGGTCAGCGTGACAACGGCGCCGACGACTTCGGCGGAAGACACGGAGACGGATTCCTCGCCGTGCTTGACGGCGAACTCCGACGCCACTGCGGTGCTGGAGGCGGTCAGGGATTCTGAGAAGGTGATGGTCAGCGTTGACCCGTCGACGCTGCTCGAATCAACGACGGGTGCGCCCTGTGCTAACCCGACATGTATCGAAACGAGAACCGAACAGGCGCACAGCGTCAATCCGGCTGCTCGAGGCAGCCGGACACTGAGACCGCAGACGGTCATTCACTCGCAATGCGCTCGCGCCAGCGGGGTCAACGGCCGGTCCAGTTCGGCGGACGCTTTTCCACGAATGCGCGCGGGCCCTCTTTTGCGTCGTCGGAGTTGAGCACTGTGCGGCTGACCCACTGGCCGACGCGGTAGGACTCGTCGATCTGCAGTTGCCGCCACTGATGGGCCATGAACTTCGTGCCCTCAACGGCAAGCGGCGCATTGGCGGCGATCATCTCGGCGATCTGGATTGCCCGCGGCATCAGTGCGTCGGGCTCCAGGATTTCGCGAATCAGCCCCATGCGCAGCGCGTCATCGGGCGAGACGCGGTCGGCGGTCAGCATGATGTACAGCGCATCGCCGATCGGCAGCATCCGCGCCAGGTGGTGGATGGCGTAGCCGGGCATGATCCCGCGCTGGACTTCGAACAGGCCGAAGAACGCCTCGGAAGACGCGATGCGGATATCGCAATCGAGCGCTCGCTCAAGTCCTCCGGCGATACAAAGACCGTTGATCGCAGCGATGAACGGCTTGCGCGCCCGAGAGAAGGGCATTGACTCCTTGTAGTCGTAGCCCATCGTGTTGCGCTCGCCCTCGCGAGCCTGGTTCTGTTCGTTCATCTCTTTGAGGTCGGCCCCGGCCGAGAAGGCGCGGCCGGCACCGGTCAGGATGCCCACACGCATGTTGGGATCGGCCTCGAGATCCGCCACGGCTTCGCGCGTCAACCGCCGCAGATCGCCGCCCAGCGCGTTCAGCCGGTGTGGACGGTTCATTGTCAGGACGGCGTAGTGGTCGAACTTCTCGTAGATCAGGTCCGGACCGTCGCTTGCGGTCTCTGCCATCATTGGTCCCCTACAGGTCGGCGAGGATGTCGCGCATTTCGCGGTCGTCGACGATGTTCCCGGTGTAGGACGAGGGCTGGCTGGCGATCCAGACGCTGGCCGCCGCCATCCAGTCGGCCGACTCGAACTCGGTCTGCGGGTTGTCGGGGCTGGTCAGCGCGTACCAGTGACCGGGCGTCTTGATCAGGTAGCGGAGCGTCAGCACGTTGCAGGCGATGTTGTACTGCTGCAGCTCCATCGCCCAGCCTTGCGTGATCCGCTCCAATCCTGCCTTGACCATGCCGTAGAACTGTCCGCCTTCGCGCACGTCATCGTACGGGCCGGGTCCGGGGAAGTCGGCCGCTCCCGACGAAATGTTAATGATGTCGCCGCCCGACTGCTTCATGTGCTCGACCGCGTACTTGGCCAGCAGCACCGGACCGCGCAGGTCGAGCTGCCAAATCAGGTCGATGTGCCGGTCCTGGACCGACTCCAGGGTGCCCGGCACCAGGACGGCCGCGTTGTTGATCAGAATGTCGACTCCGCCCAGTTCCGAGGCGGTCGTGTCGATGGCTCGGACGATTGAGTCGGGGTCGCGCACGTCGAGCCGCACCGGCACCGCGTGCCCGCCGGCCTCGCGGATCTCCTCGGCGACTGTCCGGATCGTGCCGGGCAGGCGCGGATCGGGAGAGGCTTCGTCCGAGCGGGCGGCAACCGCCACCGCCGCGCCGTGCGCAGCGAGCCCCCGTGCGATGTCGGCCCCGATGCCCCGACTGGAACCGGTGACGAGCGCTTTTCGACCATCCAGCAGACCCATCTCGTCCCTCCCTTCGCTCGCAGGCAGCGAGCGCAGACTAGCACGAGGCTCGACTGATAGTTCGTCATCATGCGGACCGTCGCGGCAGGGCCGGGGCAGGGGCACAGTTCGGCCCAATCAAAACGCCATCCACCACGGAACAGCCAGGACATCGGGCCCGATCCACTCGGCCCGCTCGCCGTCGTAGAGCAGCAGCCCCGGCAGACTGCGCTCCGGATACTCGCCGATGAACGTGCGGAGATGCTTCGTGTCGGACATCCGGGTCCGGCTGCTGGACTTGACTTCAATCGGCAGCAGTCGGCCGCCCGACTCGATCACGAAGTCGACCTCTTCACCGAGCGTCGATCTCCAGAAGAAGAGCTCGCCGGAGCTTGATCCGCTGTCGCGCCATGCCAGGAGATCCTGCAGCACCAGGTTCTCCAGGAGAGCGCCCTGCGGCTCCGGCTGTTGACTCAGATGCCAGGCGATGCCGCTGTCGCTCCAGTAGATCTTGGGCGACTTGATCAGTCGTTTGTTGCGGTTGACCGCATAGGCGGGCAGCCGAACCAGCAAGTACGAGGTCTCCAGAAGGTTGAGGTAACGGTGCACCGTGGGCTGCGCCATCCCGATGTCGCGCCCCAGGGCGGTCTGGTTCACCAGTTGTCCCACGCGCAGCGAGACGGCCTGCATCAGTCTGCGAAAGTCGGGCAACGCGGAGATGTTCGACAGGCTCTGCAGGTCGCGTTCGAGATAGGTACGCACGTAACCGTCGAACCAGATCGCACGTTCCCGGTCGGTGCGCATCTGGATCGCCGCTGGAGGGAAGCCGCCGCGGCGGGCCAGGGCGCGCCAATCCTCCTTGGGCAAGTTTTGCGCGCCGAGCATCTCCAGCCAGTCTTGCGGCGGGGCTTCGAAGAACTGGTCCCAGACGCCGCAGCGGGCGAGTCCCAGCTGTTCCGTGCGGGTCATCGGCCAGAGCGTCAGGTAGCTCGCGCGGCCGGCCAGGGTTTCCGAGACGCTCTTCATGAGCAGCAGATTGGCGGAGCCGGTGAGCAGAAATCGGCCTGCCGCTCGGCGCTCATCGATCTCTCGTTTGATGGCGAGCATCAGTTGTGGTTCGCGCTGTACCTCGTCGATCGTGACGGGCCGCGGACCAGCGAGAATCTGCTCCGGCTCGGTGCGCGCGGCTCCGAGCGCTTCTGCGTCGTCGAGGGTGATGTAGCGACGCTCAGCGCCCTGGAGCTCGCGTACGAGCGTGCTCTTGCCGGTCTGCCGCGCACCGGTCACGACGACGCTCGGCATTAGCCGCAGGTGCTCGGCGAGACTGTCCGCCACGAGCCGGGGAAGCGCATCTTGCGTCATGTTGTGAATGATAATCATGCAGATGCTGAATGACAATCATTCTTGTTGTGAATGATTATCATACGGATGGTGAATGATTATCATTCACCCCGAGGCTCCAAGTCCTACACTGCCTGAATGAGCAGTCCAGCCGCCGTCTCTTCGTTGCGTCTGATCCACCTCCCAGGCGGCACGTTCATCATGGGCGCCGATGACCGCCGCAGCGACGAGCGACCGGCGCATGCCGTGGCGGTGACGGCCTTTCGGGCCGCGGAGCGACCTGTGAGTAACAACGAGTATGCGGCGTTCGTCGAACACACCGAAGCCCCGCCGCCGCCGTTCTGGACGCAGGACGGGTTCCGCATCCCTGATGCGCCCGTCGTGGGCATCTCCTGGCACGATGCGGTCGCCTACTGCGAGTGGCTCTCAACACAGACCGACACACGCGTTCGACTGCCAACCGAGGCCGAACGCGAGTACGCCGCTCGGGGCGGGCTGGCGGAGGCAGACTGGCCCGAGCCCGACCCGCATTGGCCGAAGGTGGCGGCTCGGGCGTCGGTCGCGACAGCTGAGCACCCGCACGCGCCGCTGGACGCCTGCCGCAACGGCTTCGGCCTTCACTGCATGGCCGACAACGTGCACGAGTGGTGCTCCGACTGGTACGACCGCAGCTA
>VXTH01000281.1:0-5942 GCA_009837565.1 Chloroflexota bacterium
AGGACTTCGGTCCGCGCGCCACGATCTCGGCGATCGGCGAGGACAACGTGATGTTCGAGACCGACTTCCCCCACCCGACCTGCCTCTACCCGAGGGCCCAGGAGCACATCACCGAAGTCCTGACCGACCTCGATGAGGGGATCCGCGAGAAGGTGCTGAGGACGACGGCCGAACGCATCTACCACCTGCCGCCTGCGCCCGCCTCGATATACGAGAGCGCCGCGGCTGGCGGATAGCGGGACTTCGAACGTCCCGAGCGAAATGCTCCCTCTACTCGGGGGAGCATTTTCTTTACCCTCGGTCGTGATCGACACATGCAACTGAATCAAAGAACGGGAGGCGAAACATGCCCGGACGACTCGAAGGCAAAGTCGCCATCGTGACGGGAGGCGGAGCCGGCATGGGCGCGGCCGAGTGCCGGCTGTTCGCCCGAGAGGGCGCCTCTGTCGTGATCGCCGACCTCTATGAGGAGGGCGGCCTCGAGGTTGAGGAGCAGATTCGTTCGGCGGGTGGCGTCGCCAACTTCGCGATGATGGATGTCACGGCCGAGGAGGAATGGAACGCGCTGCTCAGTTCGACTCTCGAAACGTACGGCGGTCGGCTCGACGTGTTGGTCAACAACGCCGGCCTCTCCTCGACCTCAGTGGACGATCCGAACTCGACCGAGGGCTGGCACCGGATCATGGAGGTCAACGCGACCGGCGTCTACCTCGGCACCAAGCTCGGTTCGACGGCGATGTTGGCCGCCGGCAACCGCGGATCGATCGTCAACATCTCCTCGATCTACGGCTTCGTCGGCTCCGACGGCGGGCATCCGGCCTATCACGCCTCGAAGGCGGCGGTGCGTAATTTCTCGAAAGCGATGGCGGTGCGGCTCGGTCCGGACGGCATCCGCGTCAACACGGTCCATCCCGGGTTCATGCCGCCGATGCGATCGAGCACCGGAATCTCCGAGGAGATGCGGGCCAGACTGGTGCGATCGATTCCTCTGCGGCGCACGGGCGAGGTCGACGAGGTGGCCAACGGCGTGCTCTTCCTCGCCTCCGACGAGTCGTCTTATGTCACCGGTGCTGAACTCAAGATCGATGGCGGATTCCTCGCTCGCTGATCTGTCCGCCGCTACCTCCCATTGGTTGACAGTCCTGTTATCACTTGAGACAGTGAGGCCAGTGCAATCGTTAGCTGACCGCAAAATCGGCTGGCGAACATGAGGACTGAACAGCGTTTCGGGGCGACCGCGATAAGCTAACGTCAAGTAACTCCCACCACGGCGGGCGTGGGGCAAGGAGGAGCCGGGAATGAGACCCATCCTGTTTGAAGGCGCGGCGCGGCGATGGAGCCTCGGCGTGGCCTTGCTTGCCGCGTTGACAATCCTGTTGATCAATTTCGCGCCGTCGATCACGGCTCAGGACAATCCGCGTCCCCCTCACTGGTTCTGGGGGAACGACCTCGACTCCTACGTTGGCGATCAGGTCGTCGCGATCAATCAGGACGGCGTACAGGTTGGATCCACGACTGTGGAGAGCCGAGGCGAATGGACGGTCACCGTCAGTCCGGAGGACGCCAGGACCGTCACGCTCCGGTTGATCTCCGACACCGGCACACGCGCGACTGACTCCTTGGACGTGATGGACGGTGGCTTCGACGCCGATGGCCTGTCGATTTCCGACTTCAGGCACCGGATTTCTGAAGAATTAGGCGGCTCGGACGCAACAATTGCAGTCCGCATCATCGCTCGCCGAGCTGACGACGGCAGAATCGAATTCGGCATGCGTGATCCCAGCGGCGCCGAGATCTTCCCGCGGGCCCGTTTCTTCCCCCAGGGCGGTCCAGGCCACACCCGCTGGCTACGCAGTTCGTTGATCGATTTCGGGGACGGATTCGAGGGTCGGATTATCGCCCGCTACGTGGATGCAGACGGCCGTACCGAGTTCGGATTCAGAGTCGAAGGCTACGACGATCTCTTCCCGCGAGCCCGATTCTTCCCGGCGAGCGGTCCGGATCACAACCGCTGGCTGCGTAGCTCCGAGATCGAAATCGGCATGCCCCGCTAGGCAATCGCGGCATTTGCCCAACTGACCAGCCCACTCCTCACGGAGTGGGCTGTTTCGTTCGTGACCCCGTTAGAACCGTTTCTGCGAGGCCGGACGGGCGGCTGGATTCGTTGATGGTGTGATCAACCGCGCCACGCGCCGGACGAGCGCTGCCAACGGCAAACGACGCTTGGCCGGTAGACGCAGCATCAGACAGAGAATCGCCGAGCCTGCCCAGAGCGCGGAGCAAGTGTAGAAGGCGACATCGTACGAACCGATCACGTCGTAGGACAGCGCCACCAGGGTCGGCGTGAGCGCATTGATCCCCATCGCCACAGGAAATCCGACTGCCCGAACGGCTCCCAGGTGACGTCGGCCGAAATATTCGGCCCAGAACATGTCCTGGATCGGGATATTGCCACCGATTCCGGCTCCCATGACGGCCAGAGCTGCGGCAATCAGCCAGAAGTTGCCCGAAGGACCCGCGTTGATCACCAACACGAAGCCCATCGCTCCGAGTGCAAACGAGACGAACCCCACCACGCGTGTGTCCCAACGGTCGAGCGCCCAGCCCCATGGCGGTTTCGTCAACATCGAGAAGAGCGAAAACGCACCTACCGCCAGTGGAGCCTGGGCGGCAGTCAGGCCGTGTTCACGGAGGAAGAAGACTCCGTTCAACAGAATCGCAAAGATGCCGACCACCGAGATGCCAAAGATCAGCACAATCAGGTAGAAGCTGCTCGACCTCAACGCCTCAGATCGGGTCAGTGAGGTTCGCTCATCGTGCTCAGCCGCCTGGATCTGCGCCGACGTCAGTTGCGTCGGACCACCATCCGGTAACATCCCGTGATCTTCGGGGCGCCGTCGCATCATCAGCGCCGACGGAATGAAGATCACCGCGTAGCATCCCGCCAACACGATCCATGCCGTACGCCAGTCCAGCGGTGCGATCAGCGCCACGGCGGTAAACGACGGCCAGAACAGTCCAGCCATCGACACACCCATCGACGTCCAACCGAGCGCCTGACCGCGCTTGGCCACGAACCACTTGGAGACGGCGATCGATACCACCAGGAATCCAGAAACCGACGACGCGGTCACCAGCAGCACACCGCGAACCAGCACGTACTCCCAGTACTCGCCCACCTGGCTCATCAGGAAGAGCGCAGGGATGCAGACGGCCGCTGCGCCCAGCATGATCGGTCGCGCGCCGAACCGATCGACACGAGGCCCCAGCAGAAATCCGATGAACATCAACAGCAGTTGGCCGATCGAGTCGGCCGCGAAGAACTGCGTCCGGGTCCAACCGAACTCTTCGACCATCTCCGGTGCAAAGACCGCGGCAACGGAGGTCTGGACGCCCACGGCCACAAACTGCGCCATGAACGCCGCTGCGACGATGATCCAGCCGTAGAAGACCGGCCGACCGAAGAGCGTCATAGAGGTTGGGGCGGCCCGGGCATGCGTTGGATTTGTTCGGACGAACTGAACCGCACCTTGTACGTCTGACCGGACAGCGTTGTCAAACGAACATTTGGATCGCCTGAGAGCCTCGTCTCGATTTCTCGCCAACGCCAAAGAAGAGCACGGGCTTGTTCAAGACCATCATCTGGTTGGCTAGAGCTGAATCGAAGGCGTATGACTCGTACGGCCTCAAGCATCGCCAGTCGCGAAGCCCACCACTCGCTGAATTGGCGGTGCAAGTCGATCGTGATGAAGATGTCGTCTTCCCGCGCCGCCTGGAGGACGACCTCATCGGATTGGCCAGCCAGACCGACATTTGTCGCGTGCTGCGAAGGATGTCCCAAGGAAGTGAGTATCTCCCCAAGGCTCGGTGCGGTGTCCTCATCCAATAGACAACGCACGACGAGACTTCTTCATTGAAATCGCTTGCTCGAATCGAACAGCACTTTCGACCTGCTCCTCGGAGAGATTGAATCGCTCCGCAATCATAGGAATCTCTTGATAACCCTTCCTGTGAATCGCGGCGATCATCGCGGTTTCCAGTCGAGTCCCACTCACTACAGGGTTGCCTCCTACCACAGCAGGATCCATGGTTAGCTCGCTGCCAAAGGCACTCAAAGTGCCTAGGGGGCCTTCGATCTGGATGGCTCGAACCGCCCGAAGGGCCAAGTCGAAGTCCCTTTCAGCCACACTCACCCGTCTGGATTCTGCGCTCGCGATGAGATCGCTGTGAGCCAGCTGCTTGTCCAGGATGGTGTACCCGATTCCGTCCTGTACAGGCACGATGACGTGCTTCTGATAAGCCAACAGAGGAAGTCGGTACCAGTCAGGAACTTCCTGCTCTAGCCGGAGCAGATTCGGCCGAAGGCGGTTCCTCGGCAAGCGCTGTTCAAGCAGTTTGACGGCGGCTCGAACCTTGGAGTATTCGACCCAGGAGTACAGCCGACGCAGTCCTCTGCCGCCGGGCAAGACAGTCGCCACAATCAAGCCCGATCGATGCCAGCGGCTGAGTTGCTGCGGTGTTGCCCCAGCCAATCGGGCAACGAGTCCGCTGCGAAGCGCACCGCGAGTAAAGATGCTCTCAGACATGAAGCGCATCCTTCCCCTACGTCTTCTTCACGATAGTTGCGCCATCCGAGCGCTATGCCGATGGCGTCTCGATGCCGAGGGCATCAAACATGCGCTGCATGTTCTCGCCGAATTCGTCCTGGCGAGGCCGACCGAGTGTCAGCCCCCCGTCCACAACCAGGGCGTGGCCGGTCACGAAGGTCGAATCGTCGCTGGACAACCACAGTGCCGCGTGCGCGATGTCCGACGGCCGGCCCGAGCGCTGGATCGGCTGCGCCTGTCCCATCACCTCGGCCATCGCCTCAACCGTCTTGTCGGCGTCCGCTGCTGACAGACCCAGCGACTTCCCGAAGATCGGCGTGGCGATCCCGCCCGGACAAATGCAATTGACGCGGATGCTGTGCTCGCCCAGCTCGTACGCGGCGACTTTGGTCAGATGCACTACCGCGCCCTTGGCCACGCTGTAAATCGCCGGTCCGTTGCCGGCGCTCACGCCCGCAATGCTCGCGGTGCTCACGATCGACCCTCCGTCGCCCTGGGCAATCATCGCCCGCGCAGAGTGCTTGATCCCGAAGAAGACGCCCTTCAGCAGGCCGCCCATCGTGAGCTCGTACTCATCCTCCTCAACCTCGGTCACCCCGCCGAGCGCTCCCGCGTATCCCGCGTTATTGAAGATCGCATCGATCCGGCCGAAGCGGTCGATTGCGTGGGCGACCGCTCCCTGAACGTCTGCCTCGGCTGCAACATCGGCATGCACGTACGTCGTATCGCCGCCGATCGACTCGACCAGCGCGTGACCACGTTCGTCCTGGATATCGGCGACGACCACGCGCCCGCCTTCTTCAGCAAACAGGCGCACCGAACCTTCGCCGATTCCGCTCGCTCCTCCGGTGATAACCGCTACCTTGCCGTCGATTCGTCCTGCCATGATCGCTGCTCCGCCCTGCTGCAAACGCTTCGCGTGTGCGTAGGATACGCACCGTCCTCATTCCGGCGAATCTCTAGACTGCCCACGCCACAGGACGACAGAGCTGGAGCAATACGATGGTCGACCGACTGAAGGACAAAGTTGCACTGATTACCGGAGGATCGCGAGGCCAGGGCGCCGCCGAGGCGGAGTTATTCGCGGCCGAGGGCGCAAAGGTGGTGATCGCGGATGTCCTCGACACCGACGGCGCCGACATCGCCGCCCGGATCGGCGATGCGGCGACCTACCACCACCTGGACGTCTCGAACGAGGACGCCTGGCACGCACTCGTCGCCGAGATCGTCGAGCAGCACGGCAAACTCGATGCGCTGGTCAACAACGCCGGCATCTACCGCAATGCGCCGATCGTTGAAATGACGCGGGAGACCTACCAGGAAGTCGTCGACATC
>VXTH01000273.1:0-2215 GCA_009837565.1 Chloroflexota bacterium
GTCTGGGCGCGGACAAGGAGTCCGAAGTGGAGGACGAAGCCGAGTCGGGCATGCTGGAGTTGTAGGGCGATTCGACAGCGCAAATCGGACTGAAGTCAAGCGCGCTCATTCCTTTAGGTCGAACTCGATCACCAAGCTCTCTACTTTGCTTCCCTCAAGTGAGTAGTGGACCCTTCCGCTATGTGCTCCTGCTTCGGTCATATCGAGCTCGGCAAATGGCATAGCCTCGGCGATCAGTTCTTTCAGAATCTCTCCGAAACGCATCCAGTGCAACTCCGAAAAGATCTCATCAGCGTCGACTTCAATGTCGGTGCCCAAGGTGTTGAGGGTGCGCTCAAGGACCACGGCCTGATCCATCGCTTCGCCCGCCCAAAGAAAGTGGTCAATCAGCTTCTCGAGTCGCCTTTCGGCGGCTCTTCTGTCCTGTTCGATCTTTTCCGCGGCAGTCCAGATGTCCTCTTGTGGGACTTCCTCTTGAGAAGAGTGAAGCGATTCTGGGGGTTCTAGCAACTCTGTGAGTTGAGCAGTGGAGGAAGCATCGAACCGCTCGACGACGCTCCGACAAGTCGAAATGACCTCGATTGCCTCTTCATCTGACAATTGGCGACTGTTGTGTGCGACCTTCTTGTCCCGAAACCTTTTCAGCTTACGCATTCGATTGAGAACCTCATCGCGGTCCTTCAACGACTGCCTAAATCTGTCCCAATTCTCTCTGATGATGTGCGGGTAGTGCCGTTCCTCCAAAAGGTGTTTGGCCTCTATCTCCTCATTGTTGCTCGTGTCAGCCTCGCGTTCGGCTCTCGCTGAAGCAATGTGCCGCTCCAGGTCTTCGGCGAGATAGCGTGGGAGCCTAGCGAGCGCGAGGTTGCCGAACCACTCGCCGTCTCCACCCTTCTCGTCGTCTAGCGTGTCGGCGATGAAGGTCTGCATCGCCAACCGATAAACCCGTAGCGCCTCGCTAGCCCGTCCGTAGTTCATGGTGTCGCTCAAAACTCTTCCTCTCTGGACCATCTTCCACAGACGGCTTCACGAACGCGGCCGCCGTGCTGCGCGTGGTGAGATAGCCGCGGCGAGCGTCGGGTATGACGGACTTGAGGGCTAGGCCTGAAGCTCGGCGGCGAAGAAGGCCTTGAGCTTGTCCCAGGCGTCGGCGGCGGCTTCGGGATCGTGGACCTCGGGGGAGGTGTCGTTGAAGAAGCCGTGGTCGGAGTCCGGGTACATGTGGATCTGGTTTCGCACGCCGGCGTCGTTGAGCGCTGACCCGATGCTTTCCACGACTTCGGCGTTGATCCACTCGTCGCGGCCGGCGAAGAAGCCCATCACCGCGCCCTGGATCTGGCCCGCGTCGCCCATGCCGGCGCCGGGCACGCCGTAGAAGGGCGCGGCTGCGGTGACGGCCGGGTTGTTCATGGCCAGCAGCAGCGACATGCCGCCGCCCAGGCAGAATCCGGTCACGCCAATCCGATCGGCGCGGACGTCGTCACGCGCCTGCAGGGCCGAGACGGCGCCGGACATGTCGACCAGCGCGTTGGGCTCCTGCAAGGTCATCATCAGCTTCTGCGCCTCGTCCGGCTCGGCGGTGACGGCGCCGTGGAAGAGGTCGGGCGCGAGCGCGACATAACCCTCGGCGGCGATCCGGTTGGCGATGTCGCAGATGTTGGGGTTGAGTCCCCACCATTCCTGGATCACGACGACGCCGGGGTAGGGCCCGCCCTCGACAGGCTTGGCCAGGTATCCGGAGGCGGTGCCGCCGTTGGCGGCGAATTCGATGGTTTCGTGGGCGAGGATTGCCATGTTTGGCGTCTTTCGGTTGTTGGAGTTCCGGCGGTGTGGGGAGCCCTTCCCTCCGCCTTCGGCGCCTCCCCCCCAGAGGGGGAAGGAAAGAGATCGGCGGAGAAACGGACTCCTAGCGTGGGGCCTGTGCAGGCCTAGCGTGGGGCTTGGGCAGGCCAGGGATTCTTCTGTGAGCCGAGGTAGGACTGGCTGGCGACTCGATCGAGTTCGTCCAGGCTGAAGCTCAGGCCCGAGGAGTAGACGGCGGCTTCGACGGTCGGCAGGTTGTACATGCCGACTTCATTGCCCCAGACGAGGAAATCGCGGCCGTTGATGTTGGCAGCGGCGTCGGTGCAGAGCCAAACGACGAAGGGCGAGACGTTTTCCGGCGCCATCATCGCCTCACGATCGGCGCCGAATTCGATGTCGCCAGCGTCGCCCG
>VXTH01000273.1:2225-5833 GCA_009837565.1 Chloroflexota bacterium
GCTGGGCTTCGGCCAGCTCCTCGGTCAGGGTCAGGCGCGTCCCGGCGCGGGGCCGGATCGCGTTGGCGGTGACGCCGTAGCGGCCGAGGTCACGGGCCAGGGTGCGGGTCAGGCCAACGATGCCCTCTTTGGCCGCGGCGTAGTTGGCCTGGCCCATGTTGCCGAGGCCGGACTCGGAGGACGTATTGACGATCCGTCCCGAACGCTGCTGACGGAAGACCTGGGAAGCGAACTTGGTCACGGTGAAGTGGCCCTTGAGGTGGACATCGACGACGACGTCCCATTCCTCTTCGGTCATGTTGAAAACCATCCGGTCGCGCAGGATGCCGGCGTTGTTGATCAGGATGTCAAGTCGACCAAACGCGTCGAGCGCCTGCTGGACCATGCGCTCGCCGGCGTCCATGTCGGCGACCGAATCGTAGTTGGCGACGGCGTCGCCGCCGGCGTCCTTGATCGCGGACACCACCTCATCGGAGGGTCCGGCTTCCCCGTCGAGTTCGCCGCCCTGGGATCCGCCGTAGTCGTTGACCACGACCCTGGCGCCCTCGGAGGCGAGCAGCAGGGCGTGTCCACGGCCAATGCCGCGTCCGGCGCCGGTCACGATTGCGACGCGGCCATCAAGTCGATCACCCATTGGTTGGGTCCTTTCTCGAAGTAGCTGATTCCGCAGGCAGGATACAAGGCGGTCCGGTACTGGACGCATTGCGCGGAACCGGCAAAGCGCTATGACTCGACGCCGTTACTTGACGGAATGAGGAACTTCTTGCTAAAGCGGTAGTGGCGGTTGGACGGGTGGGTCTCCCCGAGTGAGGGTGTGATGGTTACGACATCGGTGGCGTCGCCCGCGGCGGCGCATTCTCTGCTGGTCAATCCGGAACAAGCGGGCGCCGAGACGGCGCAGGGGCGCACACACGGACTGGGAGCCGAGCCGGTCTCCAGGCCGGTCGTCTGCTCGATCCTGACGCCATCGGGCGCGCTCCTGGCACGGGCGCTGGTCAGACCGCGTCCGGCCACGCTGCCGGCGGACACCTATGCAGTCGAGGTCAGCCAGGTCGAACCGGCGGGCGCGCTGGCGCCGCTGCTGCGGACCAACCCGCAGGTCGTGCTGCGGACGCCGCATGAGGCTCAGCTGGCGCTGCGGATCGACCACATCATCGGTCCGCGTGACCGGCGCACGTACTATCTGCAGACCCTGACTGCTTCGAACGAGTAGGGAGCGGTTAGGATCCAGGCAGACACACGTCATTTGGGCCTTCTGGAAAGAAGACATTGATGGATTTCGTGGAGCTGGCCTCGGGACTGGAGTTCCCCGAGGGACCGATCGCGATGGATGACGGATCGGTGATATTGACCGAGATCGCGCGACAGACCCTCACGCGGGTGACGCCGGACGGTCGCGTGGAAGTGGTCGCCGAAACCGGCGGCGGACCCAATGGGGCCGCGATTGGGCCGGACGGGCACGTCTGGATCACCAACAACGGCGGGTTCGAATGGAACCGCTCGGGCGGGCGGCTGTTGCCGGGCGGCCAGGCGCTCGACTACACGTCGGGCTCGATCCAACGCGTGAACATCGAGAGCGGGGCGGTGGAGACCGTCTACACGGAATGCGACGGGGTTCCGCTCAAGGGACCCAATGACATCGTCTTCGATTCATCCGGCGGGTTCTGGTTCTCGGACCTGGGCAAGAACCGCGAGTACGACCGTGACCTGGGCGCGCTCTACTACGCCACCACGGACGGCAATCACATCTCGCGCGCCGTCTTCCCGATCCCGGGCGGCGCCAACGGGGTGGGTCTCGCGCCGAACGACACGCATGTCTACATCGCCGAGACGCCGACCGGCCGACTGTTCGGCTGGGAGATCGCCGAACCGGGGGTGCTGGCCTCGGACAACGCGGCGGCCGGGTTCCACTCTTTCATCGCCAACGCCGGCGGCTACACGCTGTTCGATTCGCTCGCGGTGGAGGAGTCGGGCAACGTCTGCGTGGCGACGATCGGCCCGGGCGGGGTCACCGTGATCAATCCCGACACGGGCGACGTGGAGCACGTCGCGGTCGGCGACGATCCGCTGACGACCAACATCTGTTTCGGCGGGGCCGACATGCAGACCGCCTACATCACGCTCTCGACCAGCGGGCGGTTGGTTTCCTGTCAGTGGCCGCGTCCGGGTCTGCGGCTTCACTACAACGCGTAGGCGGTCAGCTGCGCCCGTCCGCTCGTCCGCATGGTCGATGCTGCGTGTGACGCACGGGGCATCGATAGCCGGTGACGTGCGCCGGAGTCTTCGTCAGTTGGCGTGTGGTCTGGCTTGTCCGCTATCGGGGGCGCGGATAGCATGCGAGGAGCGCGCTGCACGGTCTAGCGGGGACGGGAGCAGGGATGGAACGGTTTGCCGGGCTGCTTCAGCAACTGCCGCGTCAACAGGGTGAGATGTTGCGCGCGCTGCACCTGGCCCAGGAGGAGCTGGGCTGGATCTCACGCGATGCGATCCGGCTGATTGCGAGACACCTGCGGGTGTCGGAGGCGCAGGTCTACGGACCGGCCACGTTCTACGCCGAGTTTCGCCACTCGCCGCCGCCCAAGACGCTGGTCACCTGGTGCTCCGGTCCGTCCTGTCGCGTCGTCGGCGGCGACCGCGTGCGGCGGATCTTCGAGGCCGAGTTCGGCTGCCGCCTGGGCGAGAACACGGCCGACGACGAGCTGGGGCTGTGGTTAGGCCAGTGCAACGGGACCTGCGAGCAGGCGCCGATGGTCTGGGTCAACGGTCGGGTCGTGGGTCCGCTGACGATGGTCGAGTCGGTCAAGCTGGCCCGGCGGCTCAAGGCGGGAGATGACGTGATTGAGTGGCCCCAACGGCCGATCAAGATCGCACCGGCGACGTTCGTCGACGCCGAGGCGACGTACGGTTCCGCACACGGGCCGGGAAACGCCCACGGACATGAGGGGGTGGAGGAGTCCGGCCGATGAGCAGCGTCTACGAAGAACTGCGCGAAGCCGCCGAGTTGGCCGCTGCGCCACGGCGCAGCCCCTCGCGCCCGTTGATCCGGGTTGACCTGTCGACTTCCTCGATCGCGGCGGAGGCGGATCGGCTCTGGGAGGCGCTGGAGCCGCTCGCGGCCGAGCACGGGGCCGAGCTGATGCGAGTGGGAACGCTGGGGCTGTCCTGGCTGGAGCCGGTGGTCGAGGTGGAGCGGCCGGATGGGGTGGGCGGCGGCGCGGTGGTCTATGGGCCGGTGCGTCCGGAGGACGCGGCCGAGTTTCTCGCGGCCGCGTTGGGCGATAACCCGGCCGAAGATGCGGCCCGGTGGCTGATCGGCGCGCGAACGCCGACGCCGGGCATTCCGTCCCTGACCGATCATCCCTTCTGGGGTCCGCAGGAGCGGCGCTTGATGCGGGTGATGGGCCTGATCGACCCGGAATCAGTTGACGAAGCCATCGCCGAGGGCGCCTACGCGGCGCTGGACCGGGCGGTGACGATGGAGCCGATGGCGATCTGCGACCTCGTGCTCTCGGCCGGCGTGGGCGGCAGAGGCGGCGGCGGGTTTCCCGCCGGACAGAAGTGGAAGTTCCTGCTGGGCGCGCCGGGACCGACCAAGTACCTGGTCTGCA
>VXTH01000006.1:0-5817 GCA_009837565.1 Chloroflexota bacterium
GGTTATGTTGGCGCGTCACCAGGTTCGGCGACATAACCGGCCGATTTGAGGCTCAGGGGGCGCGCTCCAACACGAGCTGGAACTCCATGATCCCGACATCATCGATCGATAGTACGCGGAACCCGGTCGGCGGTTCGATCTCATAGTCGGCGAGCGCAATCTCGGTCGAACCAACGACCACAACCAATCCATCCACGTACTGCCCCTCCAGCGCAATGCTGACCCGGTTGGTGACGCCGTGGAGATCGAGCGTGCCTTGTACGGTCCGGCTCAAGGCTTCCTCGCCTGCCGGCAAGGCGTCGATCGAGATTGGCTCCGTCAGGACGAACGTTGCGAAGGGGTAGGTGTCTGTCTCGATCCCGCGGGTGCGCAACGCGCCATCGCGGAACGATTGATCACTCTTCAACGTTCGCAGATCCGCTTCAATGACTACCGATGTGATGACTGCACCGTCGAACTCGAGTGAGACGACGACGTCGCCGGTTCGTCCCACCGCCGTTGCCGTACCGATGTTGGCCAACTCCTCGCCAATTCGGTATCCGACAAACGACGTCCCCTGCCCGGAGAGCACCCAGGTCCCGGAGAGATCGGCCAGACTCGGGGTCTCGGGAGTCATCGTCTCTTGCTCGTCTTGCTGCTCAGTTTGTTGTGCCTGCTGGTCCTGCTGCTGTGTCTGTTCTTGCTCAGACATCTGTCCAGCCTGCTGATCGTCGCCTTGCTGTTCCTGTTCCTGGCCGTAGTCGTATGAGCCGGCCGGCTCCTGCTCTTCGTCCTGTTCCTCGTACTGCGACTGCTGCTCCTGCGGCTCGGCTGCGTATGACCCAGAATCCTGCTGACCCTGATCGTCGGTGGCCGACTGAGTTGGCTCGTCTGACGCCTGCTCTTCAGCTTGTGAATCCTGGGGTTGCGCTTGCTCCGCGGCGTCTTGCTCTTGTTCTTGCTGTTGCTCCTGGTCCTGTCTCACCGATTCCACCGCCGATTCAAGAGTCGCCGGCGGCGGCGCGCTGTCGAACAGGCCGACTTGCCAGAGAATGATCAGCAGAATCGCAACGAGCACGCCAGCGAGGATCAACCCGGTAGCGACAAGCCGCCGGGGACTGAGACTTCTGATGTGGCTGAGCACGGTGACCTCTCCGTCTCTTGAATCGATCAGTCTTCCGAGAGCAACGCCTCGACGAATGCTTCCGGGTCGAACGGGGCGATATCGCCCAGCCGCTCGCCGGTACCGGCGAAGCGGACCGGGATGCCGAGCTCCTCGGCGATCGCGAACACGATGCCGCCCTTGCTAGTGCCATCAAGCTTGGCCAGGCAGACGGCCGTGACGCCCGTCGCCTGGGAAAACTGTCGAGCCTGGCTGAGCGCGTTCTGGCCACTCGTGGCGTCGATCACCAGCAGCACTTCGTGCGGAGCGCCGGGGTGTTTTGACTCGACCACTCGCCGCACTTTGCCTAGCTCTGCCATCAGGTTCTTCTGCGTCTGCAGACGGCCTGCGGTGTCGATCAACACCACGTCGGTCTGGCGGGAAATGGCGGCTTCGACCGCGTCATAGGCGACAGCGCCCGGGTCGGAGCCAGGCTGATGGGCGATCACTGGCGCATCGATGCGCTCGCCCCAGGTCTGAAGCTGTTCGATCGCTGCGGCTCGGAAGGTATCTCCGGCGGCGAGGATGACTGACTTGCCTTCGTCCTGGTACGCCCGAGCGAGCTTGGCGATCGACGTGGTCTTGCCGGCGCCGTTCACGCCAACTACGAGAACGACGTGCGGGATTGGCTGGGTCGAGTCTCCGTTATGTCCACTCCAAAGCGAGTCGTTCGCTCGCGGTCGTTCCAGTCCGGCCACCATGCGCTGACGGAGCAGGTCGCGGATCACGGCGGCGTCCAGCCCACCGGATGCCTCGCGCAACTCCTCGACCCAGCGCGCCGAGGTGGCGCCGCCCACGTCGCCCAGAATCAGTGTTTCCTCAAGCTCTTCCCAGAAATCGTCGTCGATTTGCGAGCGTCGGAAGATCCGGCTGAGCGCTCCCAGCTGTCCACGCTTGGTGTTGGCGACGCTCCGTTGGTACTGCTCTCGCACTTCGGCGTCGGACGTTTCGTCTCCACCGTTGCGAAAGCGGCGAAACAGATTGGCCATCAGTCGGTCGACCGTTCACTCAACAATCGATCGGTCAACCAGACAGACAGATCGTGCATGCTCTGGCGCCCGATCTCGTGTTGCATGGGGTATTCGCGATAGTCGAGATTCATTCGCATCGCTTGGAGTTGATCTCGAGAATTCCTGCCGCGGTCAACACCGACCAGGGGGTCATTGGTTCCGTGTTGCACCAACAGCGGGAGGTCGGCCGCGTCGGGATGGACATCGTCGGCAGCCTCGTCGGAGAGCCACGTGGAAAGCATGGCTGCTCCCTGCCAGCGGTGCGGCTGACTCAGTGCGAGTCGGTAGGCCAGGAATCCGCCCTGCGAGAAGCCCATCAGCGCCAATCGCTCACCGTCGACGTTGTAGCGTTCGCAAGCGCTGTCGATGAAGGTTGCCAACGCCTCGGCAACGCGTTCCGTCTCGCCGTCAAGCGGTCGATCATTCGCACCACGCTTCATCCAGGTGAACATTGGAGCATAAGAGTAGGGAGCGCCCTCAAGTGGGAATTCTGCCTGAGGACAGATCACCTGCAGTCGTCCGCCAGCCAGCATTGGCGCGAGCGGCACGAGATCCTGGCAATGCGCGCCGTGCCCGTGCAAGGCGATCAGGGTTGGGTGAGGCCCGTCCCCGGCAGGAGTCCAAACGGCGTGAACGAAGTCCATCGCGATCAGGTTAGGGCAGGTCAGGACCGGTCGGCGATCAAACGTCAATCGCGAATCAGCAGCCGGTTACGAGACTGTTTGAGGAATCTGATCGAGTCGGACAGAGAGAAGTCGACTGACGCCGGCAGCGCCCATGGTGACGCCAAAGATGCTGTCGGCCTGTTCGATTGTGCGCCGATTGTGCGTGATGATCACGAACTGCGTCTGTTGGGCCCGCTCTTTGAGAGCGGCGACGAACCGCTCAACGTTCGCCTCATCCAGCGCCGCATCGACTTCATCAAGGATGCAGAAGGGGGCTGGTCGTACTTCCAGCAATGCAAAGAGCAGGGCAATCGCCGTCAATGCGCGTTCGCCGCCGGAGAGCAGTCCCAGCGTCGAGACCCGTTTGCCAGGTGGTTGGGCGCGGATATCGACACCGGTCGTTCGCCGCGTTCCCTCCGCTCCCCGTTCCTCGTCGTCGCTGGAAGGGTCTTCAGTGAGCAGCAGTTCCGCCTGTCCGCCGCGGAACATGAGCTGGAAGTAGTGCCGAAACGCCGTATCGACCTGCTCGCAGGTCTGGCGGAATTTGCGATCAATCAAGGTCTCCAGCTCGCGTTCGGCCTGGAGCAACGCTGATTCAGTTGCTTCAAGGTCGGTGATCTGAGTTTCCATCTGCTGCCATCGCTCTTGCTCGATCGCATGTTCCTTCGCCGCGCCTGGGTCGACCGGACCGAGCCGCTGCAGCTTTCCCCTGATCGCGTCGACCGACTGCTTGAGTTCGGCAGCAGTCGGTTCCGCAAGCGCCACCGCCGTCACGCTGCCATGTCGTGATCTGGGTTCGGACCCATTGCGCGCATGCGCGCTGACGCCGTTGCTCCCGTTGAACTCCATGCCTGGCTGAGCAGACATGGAAGTCTCGTGTAGTGAGATTCCTTCGGCAGCTGCCTCTGCGGAGAGCCGGGCACGGGTCGATTCGGACTCGCGAAGCTCGGCGGAGGCCTCTACGTCGCGCCGCTCGGCCACCAACCTCGCCTGTTGAGCCTGTTGCAACCGCTTGGCCGCCTGCGCCCGGCGTTCCTCCACGATGTCCAGGTGTTCCCTGGCTGCCTGATGGGATTCGGTATCGGAAGCGGTCACCTGAGCCACATCAAGCAAGGGTTCACGCTCGCGAATGGTTGCTTCCACCGTTTCGAGTTCGCGCGACAGCGAGTACAGCCGCGCTCGATCGGCCCGAGCGCGTTCTCGAGCATGGGACTGGGCGCGCGCTTCGGCCAGTTCGGCCGCGCATTGGTCTCGTTCCTGTTCCAGTTCAGCGAAATCGACTGGAGCCGCCACATCGGATTCATTCAGCAACCGCGCCGATGCTTCCCTGTCGCATCTTGCCTGGTGCAATCTCCGGCGCAGGGTCGCAATTTCTCCTTCGTCCGCTCGCCGCTGTGCAGCAGCCGCCGCACAGCGAAGGCGAATCACCTCCCGCACACCTCGGCACTCATCGAACACGATGCGTTGGTGCTCGACCTGCGACTGCGCAAGCGATCGTGCTGCCTCGAGTGCATCGAGCGACCGATGGTTGTCGGTGGCCTGATTCAGTGCTTGCAGGAGTGCCACTTGCTCAGCCTGCTCCGTCTCGAGCTGCGCTCGGCGCTCACGCAATCTCGCCGCACCCGGCCGCGTACTCCCCGCTTGCACGAGGCCGTTCGGACGAACAACGACTCCCGAGCGGGTCACTGCCGTGCGTCCATCTTCAGCGGCGCGCCTGGCGGAGCCAATGTCCTCAACGAACTCGACGTTCTTGAGCACCGCTTCAACCAGCTCGTCCGCTCGCGAGTTGAGCAGTGCGTTCCCTCGACCGGCATCGGCCTCAATGACCCGTTCCACACCGGCAATAGCGAGGTCAATTTCCTCATACAACTCAGCATCCAACAACTCGCCAAAGAGCGCCTCTGCTCTGACCGTGTCCTTCATCCTGGCAAGGACCTGTGCCCGCAGCGTGTCGCCACGCAGCTCGTTCTCTGTTGTCGCGACGATCTGTCGTTCAATGTCGGCGAGGCGACGTTCGATCTGCTGCCGCTGCTCCGACAGATTGACGGCCTCTTCGCGAGCTTCGGCCAGCTGGCGTTCAGTATTCCGCTGATGAGCTTCGGAGCGATGGAGTTCTGTTTCAGCCTGCCCCACCGCCTCGACGGCCCTTCGCTCTTGCGAAGTCGCACCGGAGACTTGAGCAGCATTCGCACGCCATCGACGAGTCAACGCCGTAGCTCGGGAGCTGACGGCGTCGATTTCCGCGATCGCGCGCTCATGTTGCACAACGGCTTGAGTGCGATGTTGTTCCGCCGCCATGCGCTCATGTCGGCCAGCATCAAGTCGGCGATTGGCGTCGGCCAGCGCGTCCTGGGCGGCATTGAGGTCGACGACCGGCTGCCGATCGCGGTTGCCGGGCAACTGCGCCTTCAGCGCCGCTACTTCGCGTCCCAGCCAGGATCGCTGTTGCTGATCGAGTTCCTGCTGATGTTCGAGGCCTCGCAGTTCCGCTCTGGCATCCCTGATTTTCTCTGCCGCCGATTCGACTGTCCGGCGTGCCATCGCCGTCTCGCGTTCGACTGCAGCCAAGGCGTCCGTTGCCGCCTCCCGGCTCTGTTCGGCGTCTGCGCGAGCATCCGCCGCAGAGGCCGCGATTTCGTGGCGGCGCAGCAACTGCATTTCGATGTCCGCTGAGGCTGTGCGGAAGTACGCCCGTTGCGCATCGTCAAGTTGGCTCTGCAAGTCGATCAGACGACGGGCTCGACGAGCGGAACGTTCCAGGGTCTTGAGCCGCGGCGCCAGCTCGTCCCTCAGCAGCCGGGCCCGGGCGAGGTGTTCCTGGGCACGCTGGCGTCTCCGGCGTGATTCGTCCATCTGGTATCGATGCTGTCGTACACCGCCAACTTCTTCGATTGCCTGTCGACGCTCCTGTGGGCGCAGTCGGAGCATCTCGTCAACCAGGCCCTGGCTCATCAGCGCAAAGCCGCCCGCGCCCAGTCCGCTGCTGCGGAACAGGTCCTGG
>VXTH01000033.1:0-5793 GCA_009837565.1 Chloroflexota bacterium
GCTGCACACCGTCTATCGACTGCGCGATCCGCCGGGTCATCCGTTCCAGCGAGTCGGCCGCAGCCGACGCGTCAGCGGCTGACGCTCCTGTCAGATCGGTGCGAAACCGCTGCAACAGCGTCAGGCGCAGCGTTGGCGATTGATCGGCGAGGATGCCCAGGATGCCGTCGCGCGTGGTCCAGAAGCGTAGCTCCGTGTTGAGTGCGGCAATCGGCATGTACACCGGGTCAAGCGTTGACCAGCGCCGGACCTCGTTGCTCGGCTGCAGCAGACCCACCACCCGCACCCGCGTCTCGTGCTCCAGACCCAGCCAGAACGGCTGCGCCAGCAACTCGTCGCCGACCGTCAGTCCGAACGACCGTGCCTGCGCCGCTTCAACCGCAACCTCGAGCAATCCATCGGCCGGCGCCGGCGATCGCCCCTCCACAATCTCCGACGTCTCCTCCATGTCGCTCTGAGCGAGGAACGTCGCATGGTCGGCGTCTGGCGGGTCAAACTCCTGATCCTCTGTCCGCAGGACGTAGCCGCCGGTCCTGATCGCCGTCATCCGGCCGACCAGCAGCGATTCGGCCGCGCTGACTGCCTCATCGCGGATCAGCGACTCCACTGACTCGACGGATTCCGCATCGGCGGTCACCTTCGTCTGGACAAAGCGCAGGTCCAGGGAAGCCGGATCGCTGTCGGCCAGCGTTTGTCGCAACCCGAGATCGCGCACCGCCTCGATGAACACCGGGGCGCTGCTGGCCAGGCCGACGGCGAGCAGCGCGCCGATCAGCAACACAGCCGAGAGTCGAGGCGCAGAAGTGATCCGCCGAATCGCGAGCAGCCCGAGCTCCCGAGCGGTTTCTGCGCGTGAAGTTGGTTGCCGTTGCGCCATCAATCGGCGCCTTCACGCAGCAGCGGCGCCGCTTCCTGCCCGCTCGCCCAGCGCGAGATCACCGTCGTCCCGACGATCGCGCATGTCACGATCACACCGACCCCGATGCCGGCCAGCACCCAATCGACCGAGAGCACGGTCGGCGGCGCTGCCGCGATGCCCTCCGCCGTGACGTCGAGAAACGCCAGCAGAGCGCCCACAATGGCGCGGCCCAATCCGAATCCCAGGGCAACCCCGGCCGCGAGCACCAGCCCAACTTCCACCGCGGCCTGCCCCGTCAGCCCGCTCCGTCCCGCGCCGATCGTGCGCATCAGCGCAAACTCACGGGCGCGCTCTCCACCGGCAGCCGCCAACGTAAAGATCAGCGCGGCAGACCCGACCACCAGCAAGCCAATAAACCCAACCACGAAGAGCGCTGCCGCCCCACCCGAGCGGAACGGATCCTCCTCCGCCAGCACGATTCGCTCCTCGGCGTCCAGCACCGTGCTGGCCAGGTACACCTCGTCGAGTAGATCATTCGTGATCAATCGGCCCGCGTTCGTCTCAGTCGAGGCCCAGACTTCGGTGATAGGCAACACCGCCTGAACCGCCGCCAACAGTTGAGCGCTGCGCAAGGCCAGCACATCGGCAATCAGGAACCCGCCTTGCGCCGGATTGAGCGTAGGAAAGTAATCGACCGTCGCACTGATACGCACTGGAATGCTGGCGTTGTTCAGTTCAATTGGAACGACATCACCCAGCTTGAGATCGGCAGTTTCCATCGACGTCCGGTCCATCGCCGCGTTGACCGGGAGGTTGGGTGATTCCCGAACAATGATCCGCTCGTCGCTGGCCGCCATCTGTGACCAGTGATATCGCAGCTCGCCGCCCCTGAACTCAATTCTGTCCTCGCCCGCTCCACCCGACGCCGAAAACCAGGGTCCGGCAGACTCGAAGGACTCGACCGCTATCGATTCCTCTCCAACCAGCGCCCTCAGGTCCCGCATGTGCAGGGTCCCGGTGGGCGCCCGAACCACCCTCGCATGCGGCTTCATGATGATCGCCGCAATCCTCAGCGGTTGAGTCAAGCCGCCCAATGGGGCCCGCATCGTCTGCATCTCCCCGCCGACCGCCGACGCAGTGTTTGTCCGAAACTGCCGCATATGCACCTGGCCGTTGCCGTCGAGCACCCGCGCCGCCAATTCGAGATTGCTGTTGCCTGGATCGCTGCGCACGTCGATCGTCAGCGCTTCCGCGCCCTCCGGCAATGCCTGTCCGATCCGGCCCGGCTCCCGAGCGATCGCGGCCAGCAGCGCATCGGAAGACGCACCCAGCAGGTCGTCGTCAAGCGCCACCGTCTCGGTCAGCCGTCCCGTCTCCAGGCCCAGCACCACCACCCGACTCCCCTCCCGATCGCCGCCGATCGAACCGATTCCCCGGTACGCCGCCCCCGCCTGGATGCCATCGCGTCGGTCCAGCGGCTCTGTCACCCGACGGATGGTGGAAGTCGCCAGGTTCCCGCCAATCGACACGCCCCGGACGTCCGAGCCGACCTCATACTCGATCCGCGAACGCTCCACCGTGCGAATCGTCGACGCGTAAGTCGCCGAGATCAGCCCCACAGCCGTGACAAACGCGACCAGCGCCGTGAGTAGCATCGGCCCCGTCGGGTTTCGTGCGACATTCAGCACTCCCAGGTACAGCCACGCCGCGATCGGCGCTCTCGACAGCGCCGCCGCCGCCAGCCCCCAGACTCTGGGCGCCACCCGCATGATCGTCAGCGCCGAGCCGAGCAACAGCAGGCCGGGACTGAGCATCAGCACCGGATTCATCCCGCCCGACTCGAACGCAGCCAGCGCTCCGCCCGAAGCCTCGCTCTCGAACTGGAAGAACAGCACCGCCGCCAGCGCCAGCAACGCCACGTCGAGCCAGGCCCGCTGGAACAGCGATTGCCGCTGCGGACGCCCGGCCGCAACACGCTGATTCTCACGCTTGCGAGCGTCAAACCAGGCCGGTGTGGCGAAGGCGATCCAGGCAATCAATGCGCCGGCGACCGCCAGGGCCCAGCCCTCCCAGGTCAACCGCGTGTCGAACGGCTCCCCGCCCGACACACGCGCCACCGCTTCCAACCGACCGGCGTGACTCAGCGCAAACGCCGCCAGCGGCGCCCCCAGCAATGCCGCCGGCACAGCCGCAATCGCCCCCAGGACCGCCTGCGCGCCCGCCTGTTGCCAGGGACGAGCCCCCCGCGCGGCCAGGCGTTCCCGATCAACCCGCGTCCGCTGCGCCATCACCCGCCCAACCAGGGCCACGCCGAACATCGCAACCGCAGCGATCTGCAGACCGGCCAGCAGCGATTGACTGGCCGAGAACTGCGCCTGGCGGGAGAACGATTCCAGAGCACTCAGCAACAGCGTGCCCGCCGATCCGCTCTCTAGTCGCCTCGACTGTTGCTGCCATGCGCTCAGGGCCTCGATCGCATCGTCAACCTGGTCAGAGTTCAACGCGCCCGTCATAAGCTCGGTGCGCATCCGGTGCGTCACCGCCGAACCAAACCGCTCGAGCGCAGCCTGATTCACAAACAGACCGAAATACGGCTCCTCGGCGCCGCCCTGCGTGATGTTGACCTGCAGATCGAACCACACATTCGTGTAGTGAAATGCCAGAACCTGTGAGGGATCCGCGGCAGTTGGCTCGATGATGCCGGTGACCACAAACCGTCGATCCTCGGCAAACACGACCTCGCTTCCCACATCAAGGCTCAAATCCGACGCCAACTCCGACCCGATCACCGCCTCATTCACCCCACGAGCCCATTCACCTCGGACCAGACGGCTGTGTACTGAAAGCCCGTCGAACGACATCAAGTACGCAAGCAGCGACTCGTTGATCTCGTTGTCCAGGCGAGTAAACCTCGCAAAGCTGCGAGGCGTCTCCATGATCCGCCGCGTATCGCCAAGCAGTCCATCAAACCGCCTCAGGTGTCGCTCGCGAATCAGTTCCGCATCCTCTGCGACCTGAGCAAAGTCCTCGATCTCTGCAGGACGAAATGCCCGCGCATGATCGGCGAAACCAGTCCCGCGAGGCGACTGCTCAATCAGCTCACGCAGCGCCAGATCGGCCGATGCCGCTCGAAACACCAGCGGCAACGCCACCAGCGCCGCCGCGATGACCAGCAGCGAAGCCGCCCCGATCATCAACATCCAACCGCCGCGCAATTCGCGCAGCGCGGCGAGTCGCAGCAGACGGAAGAGTCCGAGCATGATGTTGCAATCCTACGACCGCACGTACTGTCGGTCGCTCCCCGGGTGTCAGTCCCACTCTCGCTGTCAGTCGCGCTCTGCGGTCGTCGTCACTCTGGTTGCCCCTGCTGCGATCGGCCTTTAGCCTATGGCGAACTAGTTGCGCCGCCGGCACGACGGCCCGGAACTCGCCCGAACCGGCCCGCACTGTCCAAGCTGACTCAACGTCAAAGGCATCACCCTCAGGAGCACGTGTATGACGACACAAGCCGAAACACACACCCAGATCGCAGCCGAGGTCTCCGGACTCAAGGTCAACGCGCTGCAGGATGGCAGCGGACCGAACATCGTGGTGCTCCACCATTCCACCGGTTCGCCCGGCTGGATTCCCTTCTACGACCACCTCGCCGAGAACCACACCGTCACCGTCCTCGACATGCCCGGCTACGGGCAATCGGAACGTCCCACCTGGGCCCGACACCCGCGCGACATCGCCATCCTGCTGCACAGCGCGATCCACAAGATGGGCATCGACACCGACGCCCACCTGCTCGGCCTCGGCTTCGGAGGCTGGGTCGCAGCCGAACTCGCCTCCATGCACCTGCACGGACTCGACAGCCTGATCCTCGTCGGCGCCGCCGGCGTCCAGCCCGAGGAAGGCGAAATCGCCGACGTCATCTTCTACGAATTCGAGGAGTACGTGAAGCTCGGCTTCTCCTCCGACGAGGCCTACGCCGAAGTCTTCGGCGACGAAGCCGCGCCCGAACTCAAGGAACTCTGGGACTTCTCCCGCGAAATGACCGCGCGCCTCACCTGGAAGCCCTGGATGTTCAACCGCCAGCTGCCGCACCTCCTCTCCGAGGTGGAAACGCCGACCCTGCTCCTCTGGGGCGAGAACGACCGCGTCGTACCGCTGGGCGTCGCCGAGGTCTACAACGCGAGCCTGCCCAATAGCCAGATTCAGGTCCTAGATGGACTCGGACACCTGGTCGAGCTGGAGAACCCGCAGGCCGCCGCCGACGCCGTCAGCTCCTTCATCGCAGGGCTGTAGGCCTCCGGCGATTCGTGCGAGATCACGTATCATTTTGAGGAACGTACAACCGGCTCACGCAACCAATCGCTGAGCCGGAAGAACAGGAACCGCAACCATGTTCATTGGCTACTTCACCGAACGTCCCTATCAGGACTTCGAATCGGGCTGGGTCGGAGCGACCGGGCGTGAGATCGAAGACCTCGGTATGACCAACGGGGACTACGACCCCCGCATCGGCGCCGAGCTCTACAACCGCTACCTCGACGAAAAGGTCTACGCCGAGGAGATGGGCTTCGACGGACTGATGCTCAACGAGCACCACTCCACCCCGTTCTGCATGGGCGGCGTGATGAACGTCGAGGCCGCCATCCTCGCCCGGATCACCAAGCGCGCCAAGATCGTCCTGCTCGGCAACGTCCTCCCGATCTGGGAAGACCCGCTCTGGCTGGCCGAGGAACTCGCCGAGATCGACATGATCTCTCGTGGCCGACTGGTCACCGGCTGGGTCCGCGGCACGGGCCGCGAATCGGTTGCCCACAACTCGCAGGCGCCTTTCAACTGGGAGCGCTTCCAGGAAGCCCACGACTTCGTCGTCAAAGCCTGGTCAACCCCCGGTCCCTTCCGCTGGGAAGGCGAGCACTACCAGTACCGCTACGTCAACC
>VXTH01000036.1:0-2699 GCA_009837565.1 Chloroflexota bacterium
ATCGAACACGACCGGAGAGCTGTATTTCAGTTTCCCGACCTCTGTCTCGGGGAGCAGGAAGCGACGCTCCGGCTTCTTCGTCTCGCCCCACTCTCCGTCTTCACCGCGCTGCTGCAAGCCAATCTCGACACTGCCGTCCTGGAGCCGCTCGACGGAGACTCGAACTTCAAGCTGCTCGTCTTCGCCATTCCGGTCCACGGCCCAGACTCCCCCCAGCGCCGCTGCTCCGATCAGCGTGCCGAGCAGAAGAACAATCAATGTCCGCATCTCGCCATTCCTCTCTCTGGCCGCGCAACTGGTCGGCGCGCGCCGCGATTCTCAAGCGATTGGCGACCGGTAGCCGCCCTGGTTCGGGTTATGCAATCAATTGAAGCCTATTCCTGCCATTCGGTCAGGGAATCGAGCATCGCCTGCATCTCTTCGGCTTTGACGATCGTCCGGGTGATCAACATCGGTGCGCTGTTGAAGTAGGACATCGGATCGATCCGCAGGCGCTCGGTCAACAATGCGCCGACGGCGGCCAGGTAGGACTGGATCTCGGGATGGTCGAAGATGGCGAACATGAGCCTCCCGTCGGAGACGTACTCGGCGACGGTCCGGCTGAAACCGAACGTCGCGCCCTTCACGTTGAGCCGCGAATCGAAGATGGCGCTGCGCACCTCGACGCCGATTGACGACGACAGTCCGAGCACGGCGCTGACGTCACCTTCATCCAGTCGCGCATGCAACTCTTCAACCGTGGTGTCACGATCGGTCATGCTCCAGCGTTCGACAGTCCCGTTGAAGCTCTCCGTGAGCCCGTCGCAGCGGTCGTGGAGTCCCTGGTTTTCCGGCTCATGGATGACGCAGAGCACGTTGCCCTCAACGCCCCGTCGGTTAAACTCCTCGCCAGCCACGCGGCCGGCCACAAGATCGTCAAGCGAAATGTGCAGGGCGGTGCCCACCTCGGCGGCATCTTCAGCGCCCGAGTTGTAAGAGATCACGGGAATGCCCGCGGCGATTGCTTGGCGGACCGCCGGTTGCATGGCTTCGGGATCGGCAAGGGTGGTGGCAATGGCGACCGCGCCGTCGGCTACGCAGCGGCGGACGGCATCGGCCTGCGCGGCGCTGTTGGTGTAGACCTCGTTGCGCACGTTGATTCCGAGCATGCCGGCGGCGGCGATCGACGACTCGGCCGCCAGACCCCAGAACAGGTCTTCGTCACTGCCGTGGCTAATCACGCAATGCAAGTTGTTCGGCGGGGGCAGATGCGGGTTAATCAGCTCGATCCAGTAGCTCCAGGGGATGAATCGGCGGGTCGCCTCGCGTGCCTCGTCGACGATGTTGGCAGTGGGCACGCTTGTGGCGAAGAGTGCTCCGAGTTCCCGATCTTCCACCAGTTTGGTTTCCAGCTCCACTCGGAAGTCGTCGTAGTCGCTGACCTCCCAGCGCTCGACTTCGCCGCCGTAGGTTGACTCGATGCCGTCGCAGTAACTGCCAAATCCGGGATCATTGAGGTCATTGACGCAGAGCATCCTGGGAAGGTCCTCGGCGCCACCAAGTCGCTCGTGGAAGCGCAGGGCCGATTCTTGCCCGGACGCGAAGAGATACTCCGCGTACGCACCCGCGACGGTCTCGTAACGGCTGTCCGTATCGACGATCACGACGGAACTGTGCAACGGGCGGTCAGCCCGGGCACCGGCGAGCAGGAAGCGATGCTCCGGCCGGAGCGTCTCGCCCCACTCGCCGCTCACCTCGCGCTGCTGCAGCCCAACCTCAACATCTCCGCTGGCGTGGCGCTCAACGATGATGCGTACGTCGACGGCGCCATCGGGATCGTCGGGGGTGTTGGCCACATTCGCCCAAACCGCCCCCAGTGTCGCGGCGCCCAGGATGAACCCCAATGCGACCCAGATGAGATTTCGCATCATATTCACCTTTCGTTACGTCGAGTAGTTCGACGCATCCGTATCGTACCGAGAACGATCGGCGTGCAGAATCGAGTACTGCGGCCCGGATTCACCGCCAATCTGATGCTCACTGGTGCGAGTGGTGGATCAACGACTGGGAGCGCTTATCCTGCCGACGGCGCAATCGGGCAATCAGTTCGTTGACAACCTTGACTGTCAACACTTCAGAATTGAGAGGCGGATGTTATGGCTGGTGCACTTGAAGGTAAGGCGGCTCTGATCACTGGTGGAGCCAGTGGGATCGGCGCAGCCTGCGCGATTCGCTTCGCTCAAGAGGGCGCGGATGTGCTGCTGGCCGACCTGCTGCCGCATCGGGCGGCCGACACTGTGGCGGCAGTCGAAGCGCTCGGCAGGAAAGCGGTGGTGGTCGAGTGCGACACCTCGACCGAGGCGGCCAATGACGCCGCGGCGCAGGCATGCGCCGGCGAGTTCGGCCGGCTCGATGTGGTTGTAGCTGCGGCGGGTATCTCGAATGCCGAGTACGTCTCCGGCGAGACCACGGAACTCGGCGACGACCGGACAGCATCGTTCATCACCAACCAGAACGTCGAACACTGGGAGAAGGTGATGGCGGTTAATCTGACCGGCGTGATGATGACCGACCGCTCGTGCGCCAGGAAAATGATCGAACTCGGCAACGGCGGATCGATCATCAACATCGCGTCGATCATGGCCAAGTTTCCCCAGCCTGGGGCGGCGAACTACTGCGTCTCCAAGGCCGGCGTCTGGATGCTGACCAAAGTGCTCGCC
>VXTH01000036.1:2709-5777 GCA_009837565.1 Chloroflexota bacterium
GGTGCAGGACGGAATCCGCGTCAACGCGATTGGCCCTGGCTTCATCGAGACGCCGATGACGGCAGCCATTTCGGGCAACGAGGAACTCAATCAGTGGGTTCTCAGCCTGACCCCGATGCGGCGCTTCGGGCAGCCCGAGGAAATCGCCAAAGTGGCGCTGTTTCTGGCCTCGGAGGAGGCGTCCTACGTCACTGGGGAGATCATCCATCCGGACGGCGGGTGGTTCACGGAGTAGGTTGGATCAGCGGCCGGAGGGACCAGCCGAGGATTCCCCATCTCAAACGGGGACTGGGAGCGTTGGGAGACTGAGATGTCACTCTGGGACATTGCCTCACAGACGATCGATGCATCGTCGGAGTCGTTGCGCGCTCTGAGTCTTGATATTCACGCTCATCCCGAGGAGAACTATGAGGAGGTGCATGCTCATGAGGCGCTGACCTCGTGGTTGACGGACGCCGGATTCAACGTGACGCCCTCCGCCTACGGGATGGAGACGGCGTTTGAGGCGACGCGCGGGTCGGGAGGACCAACGATTGCCGTGCTCAGCGAATACGACGCGCTGCCGGGGATCGGCCACGCCTGCGGGCACAACTTGATCGCCATCTCCGGCGTCGCGGCCGGCCTCGGGGTGGCGGAGGCTCTTGAACGTGAGGGCGTTGAGGGCACCATTCGGGTGCTGGGATCGCCGGCCGAAGAAGGCGGGGGCGGCAAGATTCGGCTGATTGACGAAGGCGCCTTCGAGGATGTCGGCGCAGCGATGATGATCCATCCGGGCACGGGCAACATCATCTATCCGTTCGTGCTGGCAATCGATACCTGTTTTGTCGAGTTCCGCGGCAAGAACGCGCATGCCGCCGGCGCGCCCTGGGAGGGCCGTAACGCCCTCGATGCCCTGGTATTGGCCTACCAGGCAATCGGACTGCTGCGTCAGCAGTCTCATCCAACCGTTCGGATCCACGGCAAGATTCATCACGGCGGTGATAAGCCGAACATCATTCCCGATTACGCACAGGCAGAGTTCTACGTCCGTGCGCCGCAGGAAGATCGTCTGGACGAAATGATCAGGCGAGTCGAGGACTGCTTTGCGGGTGCAGCGCGAGCGGCGAACTGCGAATGGTCCGTCGAGTGGCAGGCAGGCGAGCGATACAGCAACATGGCCAGCAACGGACCGCTGGCTCAGGCTTATGGACGACGCTGGCTCGACCTGGGTGTGGAAGCGGCCGACCTCGACGGCGGTGTGCAGGGCAGCTTCGGCTCGACCGACATGGGCAACGTCTCGCACGTGGTGCCCTCGATTCACCCGTTGTACCTGATCCCGCATGAGAGCGGTAACCACACCCCGCAGTTCACGGCGGCAGCCGCCTCGGATGAGGGCCATCAGTTGACCCTGACGGCGACCAAGGCGATGGCGCACGCGGCGCTCGATTGGCTGACGGATCCCGACCTTCGCGATCAGGCGCTGGCCGATTTTGAAGCGACCCACGGAAACTGAGGAGCCAGACGATGCTCGATCACATCGTTCTCGCGACACCGGACGTGCAGGCCACGGTTGACGAGATCGCGGCGGTAACCGGTGTTCGGGCCGGGCTAGGTGGCCGCTTCACCCAGATGGGCGCTTACAACCATCTGCTCGCACTGCAAGACGGCGCCTACCTTGAGATCATCGGGCCCGATCCCGAGCACCAGGGGGGCGGCTCGATGCCGTTTGGCCTGGACCCACAATCAGGCAGAGGCGCGCATATCCCACACTGGTGTTGGAAAGGCAACGAGCGGATCGACGAACTTGCCGATGCGGCCAGGACCGCCGGTTACGATCTCGGTGACGTCGTCCCACTTGGACGAGATCTGCCTGACGGAGGACGTCTCGACTGGCGGCTCACGATCGGTACCTGGCCGCCGCACCTGGGTGGGCTGATTCCGTTCCTGATCGACTGGGGCGACGCGCCGCATCCATCCACGACCGCGGTCCAGGGCGTGACGCTCGCGTCCTGGCACGGCGAGCACCCCGACCTCGACACCGTCCGTGCCGCGCATCAGGTGATGGGCATCGAGATCGACCTGCGGGAAGCCAACGAGCCGGCCCTGGTCGCCACGTTCCAGGGGCCTGACGGCTCGATCACCTATCGCTAGCAGGCGCGGGAAAGACTGTCATGCTGGACCACATCGTTCTTGCCTCGCCCGACGTACAGGCTTCGGTCGCAGAGATCGAGGCTGCGATCGGTCTGCGCCCCGAACTCGGCGGCCACTTTCCGGGGCGCGGCGTGTACAACCATCTGCTCGCACTGCAGGACGACGCCTACCTGGAAATCATCGGTCCCGACCCGAAGCAAGCCGATCACGAGGGTGTGTTGCCGTTCGGGATGCACGACTTCGGGGACAAGGGCGCGCATGTGCCGCACTGGTGCTTCAAGGCCGGCGCCGACATCGAACAACGCGTGGCGGCCGCGAAGGCGGCCGGCTACGACATCGGCGAGGTTGGACCGCTGGGCCGGGTGCTGGCGGACGGGACGCGGCTTGACTGGCGCTTGACCCGCACCATCTGGCCGCCGCTTCTGGGTGGACTGATGCCGTTCCTGATCGACTGGGGCGACGCCCGGCATCCGTCAACGACTGCTGTCACGGGCGCGCATCTCGCGTCTTGGCACGGCGAGCATCCTGACATTGACGCGGTGCGGAGGGCTCACGAAGCGCTGGGCGTTGAACTTGAACTCCGCAAAGGCCCTGAGCCTGCGCTGGTCGCGGTGATCGAGGGACCTGAGGGCTCAATCACGCTGCGTTAGCTCGCGGCAGAGAGGAATGGACGATGAAACTCGGACTATCGCTCGGTTACTCGGGCGCATACATGTCATTGCCGGTCGACCTGGGCAGGAAGGCGGAGGAGTTGGGCTACGACTCGGTCTGGACGGCTGAGGCGTACGGCTCTGACGCGTTTTCGCCGCTGGCGTATCTCGCGGCCGTCACCGAGAAGATTCGGTTGGGCACCGGCGTGATTCAGCTCGCGGGGCGGACGGCTGCCAACGCTGCGATGACGGCAGCGACGCTCGACGCGCTAGCCGGGGGCGCCCGCG
>VXTH01000092.1:0-5766 GCA_009837565.1 Chloroflexota bacterium
CTCCTGGTGCAGGATCCGGCCAGGCTCGCCCCGGATCACGCCGATGAACCCGAGCCCGCCGAACAGCGACGTGCCGGGAGGCAGTTCCGCGGCGATCTCTTCGTCGACGCTGAGTCCATTCATGATCGCAAGGACTCGGGTGTCCTCAGAAAGCAGCGGTCCGACCAGTTTCGGGATGTCGGGAATGGCGGTGGCCTTGAGTCCAACCAGGACCCAGTCGACGGGTCCGTGGGCGGCGAGCGCTTCAGGCGTGCGCTCAACGGTCGGCGCATCGAGTGACAGGTCGCCGAGGTGGCTGGTGAGGTGCAGTCCGCCGGACTTGACGGCGTCGTAGTCGCGTCGCATGAGGAAGCGGACGTCGTGTCCAGCCTCGGCGAGGCGCATGCCAAAGTAGCAGCCGACCGCGCCCGCTCCGACGACGGCGATCCGCTGCGCCTGCATTGGGCGTCAGTCCCCCGCCGCCGTTTGTGACGCCTGCTCTCCCAGCGGTTCGACGAAGCGGTCGATGCGGAAGAGCTCGAGGTCGTGCTCGGTCTTGCCGTGCATGCTGAGGTCGGCGAGGGCTTCGCCGATCGCCGGAGCGAACTTGAAGCCGTGGCCCGAGCAGGGGCTGGCGACCACGATGTTGGGGCGCTTGGGGTGGATGTCGATGAGGAAGTTTGCGTCGGGCGTGTGCGTGTAGAGGCAGGTCTCGGCGCGCAACAGCTTGCCGCCGACGTCGGGGAAGGTGCGCTCGAGCCAGTAGCGGACGTTGGACTCGTCACGCTCGGTCAGCTCGCGGTTGTAGCCCGAGGGCTCGACCTCGTCCAGCGGCTGGTGGTGTCCGAGCTTGAAGCCCTTGCCCACGTTGGGGAAGCCGTAAGCAAAGTCCTGCGGTCCACGCTCCCACATCCAGAAGGGCAGCGCGCCGACCTCGAACGCCTCGGGATTGCGCTTCGGTTCGAACCAGAACATGACCTGTCGTGTGACCATCAGCGGCAGATTGAGTTTGCCCAGCAGTCCCGCGTTCCAGGCGCCGGCCGTGACGACCATGCGCTCGGCCTCGTACGTGCCTTTGGCTGTGTTGATCACAACCGGCGATTCGACGTCGTCCATGTCCTGTGGCAGCCACTTGTCGACGGGCTCGTCGAAGTGCAGCTCCGCGCCGTGCCGCGCGGCCTGGTCGAGCTGACCGTTGAGCGCAGGTTCGATCTCGATCATCCCGCCACGCTGTTCGAGGACTCCGACGAGGTCGTCGGTGGCCATCACGCCGGGATAGCGCTTCTTCAGTTCGCTCGAGTCCATGTAGTCGACGGCGATGTCGTGCTCGCGAGCGCTGGCCAGCACGCCCTCGACGAGGCTCGCGCCCTCGACGCCGAGCGAGAGCGCGCCGGTCTGCGTGAAGAGCTGCTCGCCGACCAGGTCGGAAAGTTCGTCCCAGAGTTCGTAGGCGCGACGGACGAAGGGCACGTAGGACGGCCCCTCGTAGTAGGCCTCGCGGATGCCGCGGGTGTCGCCGTGGGTCGAGCCCATCATGTGGGGCGGATGGAAGCGGTCGAAGCCGATCACCCGCTGTCCGCGCCGGGCCAAATGCCAGGCGGCAGCGGAGCCCATCGCTCCCAGGCCGATGATGGCCACGTCGTATCGGTTCGTCATTTGCATCCTCCGACAGATATGATAAGAACCGCCTGATGCGCATCGTTGCCACTGCTCATTGCTTAACGATTGTGGTCTTGGTGGCTGCGTTGTCCGGATGCGCCAATGAGCAATCGCTCTACGCGGGAACCTCGCCGCCGACCGTGAACTGCCGCGCAAGCGGACAAGCAGACTTCGGACGCTGCGGACGACTTTGTGACTCTGGCTTTTGGGCCAGTGCTACTGCTGAGGACGTCCAGGCAGTGCTCGACGGCGGCGCAAGCGTCAATAGGACCAATGACGATGGGTATTCTCCGTTGCATCTCGCGGCGCGCTGCGCAAGAGATCCCGGCGTCTTCTCAGTCTTGCTCGACGCCGGAGCTGACCCGAACCGCAAAGGTCCGAAGAGTGTCAGACCGCTGCATTTTGCCGCTGCATACGCCGACAGGGTATCCGTCGGACAATTGATTGACTCCGGCGCCGACCTCGAGGCCCAGACAAGGCGCGATTGGACCCCACTCCACTACGCGGCGAACCTGGACAGCCTGGATGGTGCGCGCGTACTGCTTGGGCGAGGCGCGAACGTCGATGCGGCGGATGTCTACCAATACACTCCGCTGGACTTGGCGCTGAGGGTACAGGCATCCTCTGCCACCGTGGCGGTGTTGATTGAAGCAGACGCGCCTCTTTGGACTACGAGGGACAGCGGATGGTCGCCGCTGCACATCGCCGCCTCAAAGGACGCCCGTCCAGAAGTAATCGAGTTGCTCGTTGGTGCAGGTGCGAGCGTGAATGCCCTGAACAGCCGCGGTGAGACCCCGCTGGATGTGGCGTTCAGATACGCGGCGTCAGTGTGGACGATCGACGCATTGGTGGACGCAAGCGGCGGGATTGATGCCAAAGACCCTCGTGGGCGATCGATGCTGCATCGTGCGGTGGAGACGCCACATCCCCGGCTTGTTCGTCGTCTGCTCGAACGGGGTGCCGACCCAAATGCGCGAGATCAGGATGGGCGGTCACCCTTACACCTCATTTCGACACGCGGCCGACACGTCGCGAATAGCGATCAGCCGGAACTTTCGATCATTAGTTATCTGGTCCAGCACGGCGCAATGCTCGAACTCCCCGACCGGAATGGCTGGACTGCACTGCATTGGGCAGCTCACGAGGGGGGTAGGCGGGTCATCGCGTCCTTGGTCGAGGAGGGCGCGGATGTGTCGGCTCGGACCAACTCGGGTGAAACGCCATGCGACCTCGCAGCCGCGCTCGAAGACGACTTGTGGCGAGAGGACGCGCTCACGGCGCTCGCTTGCGACGGGCACGGGTAAGTCAGTCTCCAGCCGCTGCCGCCGATCCGGCCTGCGATTTCATCTCCGACGCGACCTGCGACATTGAGTTGTTCTCCCAGTAGAGGACGTGTTCGACGTGTTCCCGGATTGACCACTCGTCGTTGGGCGCCTTGGCGTCGAGCAGGGCGTCGTCCATGTGCAGGAGCTGGCCGACGAGTTCGGCTCGCTGGAAGATGAGGTCGCGGGTCAGGTGTGAGAGCGGCGACTCCTGCATTTGTTTCGCCGTGTAGCGCGCGGTCGAGACGGCGCCGGCGTGCATGCGGTCGTGTTCGGCATTGTGCACGAGCAGCCGCTGGACGCCGCCGTTCATTGCGCAGCCGTGCTCGGTCGGGAAGGTCAGATCGTCGTCGGACATGGTTGTGAGTTGTTCGACCGTGTCTGTTAGCTGGCGCAGCAGTCTGAGCGCGAGTTCGGTGGATTCGGTTGTGGGCATGAGGTGGCTCCTCTGTCTGTGCAACCCTGGATGGCCCTCACCCTAGCCCTCTCCCACGGGGAGAGGGAATGTCTGATCCCCTCTCCCTGGAGGGAGAGGGTCAGGGTGAGGGCGAGCGTCCGAGGAACTCGAGCAGTGTCTGATTAGTGATGTCGGGCGCTTCCTCGGGGAAGAAGTGTCCCGCGCCGGGCACGCCGACCGTGGTCAGGTCGGGGAAGTACATCGGGAACTGGTCGAAGAACGGGTTGCCCGACGGCGTGTCGCGGCTGGGCGGACTGTCGGGCGCGAGCCGCGCGTTGCCGTACATCCAGAGCGTCGGCTTCTCGAAGCGCTTGTGCCGATCCTCCGGTCCGTACTCCATGAACTCACGGCCCCAGGGATGGTCGTCGAGTCCCCGCCGCCAGACCTCGCCGACCTGGGCCGAGGTCAACCGCTCGCAGCGGTAGCCGCCAGCGACGTTCTCGTCGGCGTGCATCCGGTGGAACGGCAGCGCGTGGCGGTAGTAGGAGATCGCGGCGGCGTGCGAGCCTGGGTCCGAAAAGGCTTGCTTGTAGACGGCGACGTCCTCGTCGGTCGCCCAGCGATTCGGCGTCAGGCGTCGGCCACTGACGTTCCAGGGCGAATCGGGCCAGCCGGGCAGTTCCGGATCGGATTGGCCGGTGAAGATCGTCTCGATGAACTGCTCGTGATACTCGGCGTAGAAGTGTTCCGGGAGCGGCCGAGCCTTGAACCAGAAGCCATGCACCGCGAACGGCGTCCAGACCGTGCAGAGCGTGTCCATCAGGGCGACGCTGGAGATTCGCCCGGGCCAGTCGATGACGACCTTGAAGCCGATGATCCCGCCCCAGTCGTGCCCGACCAGCGCAACCTCGTCGACGTCGAAGTGGTCGAGGACGCCAACCATGTCGGCGGCCAGCGTGTGCCTTGAGACAGGTCCAGGTGGCTTATCGGAGTCACCGTAACCGCGCGTGTCGGGGACGATCACGCGGTAACCGGCGTCAACGAGAGCGGGGATCTGCTTGCGCCACTCGTAGGAGGTCTCGGGGAAGCCGTGGATCAGCAGGACCGGAGGTCCGTCCGACGGGCCATCGGTCAGGACGTTGATCCGGATCCCATTGGAATCAACGCGCTGGGTCTCCATCGGCGGCTCCGATCACTGTGTCGCGCAGGCTAGCGCGGATTGGCACAAGGTATGATTCCCCCATGACGACTGAACAGGTGACGCACTACCGGGAGTTGAGCGCAGAGTATCTGGACCATGCGCGAGCCCTGTTGGCGGAGGGTGACCTACCGCAGGCATCGGAGAAAGGTTGGGGCGCAGCCTCGGTGTTGGTCAAGGCGGTGGCGGAGTCCAGGGGTTGGCGTCATGAAGGGCACCGAGCACTGTGGTGGGCTCTGGCCCAGTTGGCCGACGAGACCAATGACGGCGAGATGCGTCGACAGTTCGGTCTCGCTGGGGCGCTGCACACGAACTACTACGAAGCGTGGCTCGACGAAAAGGCGGTTGCTCAGTATCTAGGCGAGGTCGAGCAGTTGGTGGAGAAACTGGACGGACTGGCCTGACACACCTGACCGTCTGCCGTGTACCAGCATACGGGGAATCTCGCTCGACATCCTTCGACGCGTGACTCGTCCAGTGGCTGACTCCTAGAGACGATTCCGTTCAGTCGAACGCCGGTAGCACCTCGTTGACGACGCGGTCGTAGGCGGACTGCTGGTCGTAGCCGACGAGGCGGAGCGTGATGGTCGTGGCTCCGGCGTCGATATAGGACTGGATGTCGGCGATGCACTGGTCCGGGGTTCCCATCGCGACCCAGAGGCCGAGCATCTCGTCCGAGTACTCGGTGTTGTAGTAGGCCTCGAGGTAGCGGCGGGACTCGGCAAGTGAGGCCTGGCGGTCGTCGTTGACATTGATGTTGTAGTAGATGCAGACCTCGAAGTCGTCGGGCAGCTCGCGGCCTTCCTCATCCGCGTAGCGGCGGATGTCGGCCATGTATTCCTCGACGATCGCCGGCGGCTGGAACGTCGTCATCCAGCCGTCGCCGAGCCGTGCGGTTCGCCGTAGTCCTGCTTCACGGTTGCGGGTCAGGTCGGGACGTGGATTCGACGTGACCCAGATGGGGATTGGACGTTGCACCGAGCGCGGTTCGATCGTGACGTTGTCGAAGTCGTTGTACTCGCCGTGGTAGCTGACGTACTCTTCCGAGGTCAACAGGCGCATGATCTCGATCGCCTCCTCCATTCGCTTCATCCGCGATTCCGGCGCAACGCAGAAGGCGTCAAACTCGTGCAGCATGTCGCCGCCGCCCGGCGCCGCCTGGCCCATGCAGGCGGCGAAGATGGCGCGGCCGTTGGACATGAAGTCGAGCG